>CALJKZ010000181.1 GCA_937983085.1 uncultured Gemmatimonadales bacterium | reverse complement strand
GGCCCGGGGGCATTTCTCGTGGCCCCTAGGACTCCTCGAAGACCCGCTCGAACCGCTCGCGCTGCTCCACGCTCCCCAGCGTCACCAACTCCACCCCCGCGCTCAGCCGGTAGTCCGGCCCGGGCCCGCTCACGACGCTCCCGCCGCGTTCGGCGGCGATGACGATGAGCCCGGTCTTGCCGGTGATGTCCGCATCGCCCAGTCGCTCGTCGCGTAGGGCTTCGGGCACGGGGATGTAGAACAGGCTGATCTCTTCGCCCAATACGGTGGCTTCCCGATCGCGCACGATGGCGAAGATCGTCTGGACGCCGAAGGACGCGTAGCTGAGCACGAAGTCGGCGCCTGCCCGCTGGATGGCGTGGACGTTCCGCTTGTGCGTCACCCGCGTCAGGATCCGGGCGTCGGGATTGAGACGACGGCAGTAGACCGTGAGGTATACGTTCATGGCGTCGTCGTGGGTCGTCAGGAGCACCGACGGCGTATCGGCGATGCCCGCACGGTCCAGAACCGCCCGGTCGGCGGCGTCTCCGATGAAGAGCTTGTCGGGAATGCCGGCGATCTTCGGCTCCAGGGCCGCGTTCCGCTCCACGATGTGCACGGGAATGCCCCGGTCCTTCAACGCCTGACCGGCGGCGCGGCCCACCTTGCCCCCGCCGATGATGAGGACGGGGTTGGGGTTGGCATCGTAGATGGCGAGGACTTCGTCCAGCTCCCGGATCTGGTCCTCCGAACCGACGGCGAGCGGTACGCAGAGCGGGCTCAACGGCTCGTCGGGATTGGGTGGGTGGAGCGTCCCCCCACGCCAGACAGCGGCGATGCTCACGCCGGTGAAGTCGGCCAGACCCACCTCCTTCAACGATCGATTCTGAAGGGGCGTGTCGTGAACGGGAAACTCCGCCAGCGACAGGCCGTGGCAGCGGCCGATCCGGTTGGCGTGCGCCGTCCCGGAGCGGACCCGGTTCGCCAGATGCTGGCCGAGTTGTGCGGGAAGCTGAAGGACGTGGTTGGCCCCGCTGAGCTCCAAGACGTCCACCGAGTCGGCGACGTCGGCCAGGGCCACCACCGTCACCGTCTCCGATACCTCGCGCACAGTGAGCACGATGTTGGAGTTCACCGTGTCTGACACGTTGGCCAGGACGAGACGGGCTCGGTCCACTCCCGCGCGTCGGAAGGTATCGACCGAGTCCACGTCGCCACTCACGACGGGGAGGCCGCGCTCGTGCATCGCCAGGGCCTTTTCGGCGTCAGGCTCGATGATGAATGCGGGGATATCGACGAGTTCCAGTCGGCGCACGAGACCGACGGCGATGGGGTCGTTGTTGCAGATGAGGACGTGATCTCTGATGTCCCTGGGGACCCGTCGCATCCGGGCCGCCCGGTTCCGGCTCCGCTCCTCCAGCCACGGAGCGTAGACGAGCTGGATGAAGAGGAAGGGGAGGATGATGAGAAGCATCACCACCCCGGTGAGGAGGACCACGGAACTGAAGACCCGTCCGATGTCCGAGTGGAACGTGATGTCCCCGAAGCCCAGCGTGCTCATCACGGTGAGCACCCAGTACACGCCGGTGAACCAACTGTGGTCCTGCCCCTCCCGCGCCATGATCAGGTGGAAGATCCACGCGTAGAGCAGAATGAAGGCGACCAGGAGGCCGATGTAGCGCGCGAAGGGGGCGATGCGCTTACGCATCCTCCCCCCGCCTTCGAGAAGGCTCGCGAGCTGGGAGCTGACTGTCTTCATGGGGAAGGCTGTAGGAACCCGACGACCCCGCGAATGTCCCAAAACCGCCGGTGCAGGGCAACGCTTGCGCACTCGGGGCGGTATTGGCGATGGCGGGTCACCGTGCTTTCTTACGCCCCATGGACCGTCGCTACAACGAAGCCGAAGTGGCCGAGATCCTGGACCGAGCGTCGAGAGGCGATCCCACTCCGCTGGCTCCTGCCAGCCGGGAAGGGCTGACGCTCGCGGAGGTCGAGGCCATCGCCCACGAGGTGGGTATCGAAGCCGACGCCGTGAAGGCGGCGGCGTCCGCCCTGCCGCTGGCCTACCCGCGCAACTTCCCCGGCAGTCACCAGCTCCGCAGATCGAGGATGACGCGCGTCGTCACGTTGGACGCCGTCCCCTCCGACGACGACTGGGACCGGATGGTGGTGGCCCTACGCGAGGTCTTCGGCGTCGCCGGGCACGTTCAGCGCAGCGGCACGCTCCGCTCATGGATGGCACCGGGCATCGAGGTCCACGGAGAGCCGGAGGGCGCCGGCTATCGCATTCGGATGAATGCCCGGGACGACAATGGCTGGTCGGGGATGGTGACCGGGCTTTTCTCGGTTCTGAGTGGGGCGGTAATGATGGGCATCGTGGCGATGTCGGGCGGGGACGACATGGCGGTCTACGTCGCCACCGGGGCGCTCATGGCTCTCGGGGCCGGAGGGGCGGCATGGGGTCGATACCATCTCGACCGATGGGTGGAGAAGACCGGTGACCGTCTTCGCAGGGCCGTCGACCGGGTCCGTGCCCTACCGCCCGTGGGGTCCTGACCCTCCATGCGGATCGTGAAGGGCAAATGGGCGGGCCGTGACCTCACCTCGCCGGGCGGGTCGGTTCGACCGACGGCGGAAGGCGTCCGTAGTGGGTGGCTGGATCTCCTCGACCAAGAGTTGGCTGGCGCACGGGTGCTGGATCTTTTCTCGGGCTCGGGTGCCCTGGGCCTCGAAGCCCTGTCACGGGGGGCCCGGTACGTCGACTTCGTGGAGAACGGGCCGGCGGCCCTCCACGCCCTGAAGGCCAACGTAGCGGCGCTCAGGGTGAAGCCTCGGGCTCGCATCTTCAAGCAGGACGCCATTCCCTTCGTCGAGCGCCTCGCGGAGAACGCCTACGACATGGCCCTCGCCGACCCGCCCTACGGTTCGGCCAAGCTGGACCGAGTCCTCGGAGCGTGGCGCCGTGCACCTTTCGCCCGGATCCTGGCCTTCGAGCACGCGAAGGACCACGTCATCGAGTGGAAGGGGAAGCAGTACGATTTCGGGGGCCCGACCCGGGTCACGGTCCTCCGCCGGTAGGTGCCCATCTGGGCATTGCCCGGACCCCCTCGGCGGTGCCACCGTCCCGGGGTCCCACCACTCAGGAGGAGAAGGATGCGCACTCGGATCGTGGCGTTGTCCCTGGCGCTCGTCGCCGGGGCCTGCGCGTCGGGCGCAGGGGGCGGAGGAGGAATCCCCGCCGAGGAAACGGAGATCGTGGGAGGCGGCGAGGTCATCGAGTACACGAACATCTACACGGCGCTGCGCGAGCTCAGGCCCTCCTGGATCCGTAGGGCTCGGGAAGTCTTCGTGGACCGGGAGTTCGCCGGAGACATCGGCATCCTGCGGCGAAGCTTCAGCGAGGAGATCCGCTACATCGAGCTGGTGCCCGCTCGCGACGTCGTGCGGACGTTCGGCCCATGTCAGGCCCCCGATGGGACCGGGATCATCGATACCCCTCGGGACCCTCAGTGCGGAACGCGCCCCGTCATCCACATCGTCCGCTACTGACCTGGCGCAGTCCCCGCGTCACGACTTGCGGTGATGCAGTGCGATGGGCGCCTCGGGCCTGCCGCGGCTCCGCTCCCACCAGTTCTGGTAGAGGTCGACGCTGAACATGAGGACCAGCATGAAGATCACGATCCACTGGGGGATGTAGGGGAAGGGGGTCCCGTTCACCTCCAGGTGAGCGGTATGGCCGCCCTCGAGCACCAGAACGAAGCCGATGAGAAGGAGCACGAAGAGCCCCAGGATCTCGAACTCGGGGTTCTTCGACAGGAAGGCCGAGATGGGGGCGGCGAAGGCCAGCATGAGGGCCACCGAGATCACCACGGACCCCACCATGATGGGGAAGATGTCGGTCATGCCCACCACCGTCAGAATGGAATCGACGCTGAAGAGCAGGTTCATCCCGACGATGACGGCCACCACGTCCCGGAAGCGAGCGGCCTCGGCTACGTGGTCCTCGACCCCCTTCAGCTTGATCCGTAGCTCCTTGATTCCCTTCCAGATGAGGAAGAAGCCGCCGACGGCGAGAACCAGCGCCTTGCCGTTGAGGTCGCCCGTCACGTGGGCCCAGGGCAGGATCCGGGTGTCGATGCTCGTGATGCTCACCGTGGCCCAGGTGAGGATCAGGCTCACCGCGAAGAGGAGAGCGATGCGGAAGAGCATCGCGAGGATGAGCCCCCATCGTATGGCCTTGTGGCGCTCGGCGCCGGGGAGCTTGTTGGCGATGATGGTGATGATGATGAGGTTGTCGGCACCCAGTGCGATCTGAATCAGGGTGATGCCGAAGAGGCTCATCCACGCGGCGGGGTCGAGCAGCAGTTCGGTCATGAGGCGTGCGGTCTGGGCAGGTACGCTTCCGGAAAGGGCGGACGCTCGACGATGTCATTGCGCTTCCGCCGGAAGCAAGGACGGCGGTACCCAGCAGTCCGAACGCACCCGGATGTGACTTTTCCCTCACCTCCCGGTCCATGGGAACGGAACAACCATTCCCATCGAGATCCGAGAGGTAATCATGAGACTTGGCGTCTTCGTCACGGCGGCCCTTCTCGCGCTGTGTACCGCCCCCCTGGCAGCCCAGGACGCAGGTACCACGGAAGTGGCCCTCTTCACCCAGGTGGGTACCCCCGACGAGGCGTCGGGCATCGAGAACTCCGCCTGGGGCTTCGGCGGCTCCATCGGCCACTTCTTCTTCGACAACTTCGCCCTCGAAGCCGCGACGGGCCTCAGCTTCACCGAAGATGCGGCGCCCCGCACCGGAAGCGGGAAGTGGATCCCCATTCGCGGCAGGGCATTGTACTCGTTTCCCGTCCGCGAGCGGGCCCGCCCCTTCCTGGGCATCGGGGCGGTTCGCAACGTCTACACCGGCATCGTCGACGGCGGTGACTGGGGCATCTCCGGTCTCGCGGGGCTGAAGCTCTACGTGACCGAGTCGGTGGCGTTCCGCACCCACGTGAGCTACGACCGGGTGCCGTCGCCCTTCGACGAGGGCACCCCCTACGGCGACGGGGTGGTCGACCGCCACGACAACTGGATGATCACCGGCGGGTTCTCCCTCGGGCTGGGCGGAACGCCTCGCGACGCGGACCAGGACGGAGTACCCGACCGTGATGACGACTGCCTCGCCACGCCCTTCGGCGTCGAGGTGGACGCCGCAGGCTGTCGCGTGGACTCCGACGGCGATTCGGTGTTCGATGAGGCGGATCGGTGCCCTTCCACCCCCTCGGGGGTCGCGGTGGATCGCACGGGCTGTCGCATCGACAGCGACGGCGACGGCGTCTTCGACGAGGAGGACCGGTGCGAGCGCACCCCCGCGGGCGCGACCGTGGACGCGTCCGGATGCCGGGTCGACACCGACGGCGATGGCGTGTACGACGAGGACGACCGCTGTGCGGCCACGCCGGCCGGGTCCGAGGTGGATGAGCGCGGCTGCCGGCGTGACGGCGACGGAGACGGCGTCTACGACGCCGACGAC
>CALJKZ010000180.1 GCA_937983085.1 uncultured Gemmatimonadales bacterium | reverse complement strand
TTCGCCTTCGTGCCTCCGTGGGGCGTGATGCACGCGGTCTCGCTGCTGCTCGGCATCCGGGCGATCGGCCGCATCCGGCGCGCCCGCGGCGCGCTGCACGGGCGCGGCATGGCGCTGGCGGGCGTGTTCGTGTCCGCGGGGCTCTTCGTCCTCGTGTGCGCGGGCTTCGTCGCGGCGTCGCACTTCAAGGCCGGCGGCGGAGCGGCGGGTGTGCACGAGGCGCGGATGCGCCTGCGGGAGCTCGCCTTGCTGCAGCGTTTGCACGGCGAGCTGGACTGGGACGGCGACGGCCGCGACAACCCGTGCACGACGACGCTCACGGCCCTGCTGGACGCGGGCGCGAAGGATCGCGCCGCGGGCCCGATCGACGCCGCCTTGGCCGAGGCGCTGCGCGCGGCGGACGAGGGCGTCCGCGGCGCGAAGGCAACGCCGCTCGACGGCTACGTCTATCGCCTGGAGACGCCCCCGGCCGACGACGAAGGCGCGCGCCCGTGGCGGATCCGCGCATACGCGCGAAGCGACGGGAGGGCACCCACCCTGGAAGTCGACGACCAGAGCGAGCCCAAACGAGCCGAACCGACACCGGGCGAGTAACGCCCACGCAGGGCGAAGCCAGCCCCGGCCCGAGGCCCGGGGGCCCCGGGCGCACCAGGTACCCGCGGGCGCGACCGTGCGGAAACAATCAGCGCTAACTCGCGCCGTCGGCCTGTCTTACGAATGGTCGGGGCGACTGGATTCGAACCAGCGACCTCTGCGTCCCGAATTGACGCTCGACGCCCGGCCAAAAAGCCCGTAAGTCGTTGTCTACCCGCAGTCTACACGCGCGACCGACATTCGCACAAGCGCGCGCAGTACTGCCCTAACTCCTTTGAATTCGCGGTTGATCGACGCGAATCCGGTACCTACCGGGTCGCCTTCGCCGATCCTGTCCCGTGATTGCCGGATGCCCAGTTCATGCCAAAGCAGTAGTGATCCACGTCCGACTGGAAGGGAGCTGCAAGAAAGCCTTCGACTCGCATGCCTGCATCACGCAGGTGACGGCATGTGCTCATCATGTGAGTCGGTGCCGTGCAATACACGCGTCGAGGCGCGCCCAACTCAGCATGGACGCGATCGACTATCGCCCTTATTGCGTGTCCGTCGTCTGCGTCCGAGACGACGTTCATCTTGACCATGTCAGATCGCTTTCTCGTGCACAGGACTACCGCGCGGAACTGTCCTCTTGGTGATAGCGCCACGAGCATCTCCTTCGGCTTTCGCGCCGCCGGCGCATTCGCCTCCGCGAGTTTCATTCCCTCCATAATGTCCTCGCGCATCGATGCGTGAGGGGCGAAGTACCATGCCTTCAACCATGCCAGGAAGTACTCCACTGCACCATTGACCCGCTCATCCCCGGCCTCGATTCGGACCACTCGTGCTACCCTTCGCCTCGCCTGCCGTAGTTCGATCCTGCCCTCCTCGCCTTCTCGCAGGATCTTTCCCAAGACGTACTCGTCCCGGCCAACCGCCAAGTGGCGGCGCAGTCGCGCCTCGATCTCCAGACCCCCCTCAACCAGGTACCGAAGTACGTCCTGCCGATCTGCCGGACATGTGCAGTACAGCTTCCTGGCGCCTTCTGCCATCGCCTTCGCTTCTATGACCTCCCTGACGGCCCTCCCAAGTCCCACACCCCGGAACTGCGGCCGAAGGACGGTGGGACCGCTCTTGAGGGCGCTATAGTGCTTCTTGGTTAGGCACGTGTACCCGATACACATCTCGCCCACCACGATCTCGTACACGGTCTTCGTGGCTGTACTGAACGGCGCTCGACCCGCCTGGTCTTGATCGAATACCTGCTCAATGAAGTCGGCGTCGATCTCCGCATAGCTGTCGCCAACGGTCTCAACGATCAACGTCGCAAACTCCTGCTGTCGCTTCCCGGACCTAAGGTGTCGTAGCTGCACCATCTTCTTCGCAACCAACGCACGAACCAACTCCGTCATGAGCACGTGAGTCGTACTCTCGTAGGGAGTGAGGTAGGAGAAGGCCTGCGGCACCGTTAGGTAGTGATTGAGCGTCGCGAGAGAGCGGAAGGACACAGGTTCTTCAAAGCGAACCGCGGTGTCGATGTCTACCATCCATCCCCTGGGCCGATCCCCGAAGTACCGCGCCGCCCGAACCGCGCTGATTCCAGCCTCAGAGGCGCGCCTCTTAATCTCGCTGACCTCCAGTCGACGCGACTCGCGAATAAAGAACGCGCCCGTCACAGACTCTACTGGCGTCGTCTCGTACAAGAAAACGATGCGCGTCTCCGGGCCGGGAAACGACTTGCGTAGTTCCGACCGTTTCTTGCCCGCGTAGATCTCTTTCGCGTGCTCCGGTCGAATGGAAAGGAGGATGGCTCTCGGTCTCTTCACGGCAGCTTTAGTCCAAGGCGCTCGCAGGCGGCTCGATCCACCTTGCCGTCTGAGACGACTACGGTGCTCGCTCGCCACAAGCGGTCGTGATACCTCCCTAGGAGCTCAACGGCTCGCTTGTCTGAAATGTAGATGTCACGCACCGGCGCTTGCCGAGCACTATGCTCCGCCGGTGCGACGATCCAGCCATGTGCCTCGTCCACTCGCTGTACGCTCATGGCCAGCGTGAGTTCTGCCGCGCCGAGCTCTTCACCAATGAGGGCAAGGCTAGCGTTGGGGCACTTCGCGTGAATCTCAATGAGCTGCCCGACCCACTCCATCTTGTCTGGCGTGAGCCGCTCGATTCGCCGCACACGCGCTCGAGTAGACTTCATCATCTTCTCTAGCCCTGCGAAGTAGTCTTTCGCCTCTGTTCCCCGCATCCGCAGCGGCGGTCGATGCGACAGATTCGTGATTTCCACGGCTGTAGTCGCGGACTTCACCTGCTGTGGGAAGAGAGCAAAGAACTCGCTCTCTCTAACAGCGCTACAGGTTCCGATCGCCGGCACGATGGGCCCTAGGAGCTCCGCGAGGCAGTCACGTAGGGCGTCTTTCGTGTCCGTTCGTCTCATGTTTGAGATCGCTAGGTTCACCACCAACAACCCCAGGCTGAAGGACAAGAGCCCGAGTGACTGCTCCTGATCAAGCCCAAGCTCCTGCTTGAGAAGAGCGAGTGCGCCCGCCGTCGCTACAGCGAGGCCGAGGAGAACGATGAACCAACTCGCAATCTTCGCCATCACAGATCCTGTAGCAGCGTCCTCAGCGATTCCACAGTTCGCTCTACTACTTCCGGGTCGTTCCACAAGCGGCACAGGGGTGAAGGATGCGGCATCACCATCCACCGATCTATTCTGCCGGGCGCCGGCAGAAGCCCGAAGAGTGCAGCCCCATCTCGAACGCGTCCAACGCTTTCGGCAAACGTACCCTTGACGGCCAGCGCATCGAAGGCATCCTTCCCGAGAATCAAGGCGAACTGCGGTCGAATTATCTCAGCTTGCTCCCCCAGGCACCGTGGACGGAGCGACGACATCTGCCGTCGGGGTCTCGCCCCCTGTTTCGGCGGGGCGCAATGCACGACCGAAGTCAGATACATCTCGCGTCTGAGGGCGGCTTGATCTCCTGCAAAGCCGGCCTTGACGAAGGTCTTGTACAGCCTCGTAAAGCTATGGCCCGCGAACGCGAGCTGCTTTTCCGCCGCCTGACGTCCGGGAGCGGCACCGATGGCCAGGATACGAGCATCCGCAGTGCCTCGCTCCATGCTGTCGGGCTTCGAGATCTCAATACCGCGTTGGCGCTGGCACTCGAGGCAAGACTGGATCCTGTCGTGTAGTGCTCGCAGCAGTTCACTTCGATCGGGGCCCATTTTTCCCCGCCGGCACCACATTGGCCGGCGCCACGACACTCTAGCGTAACGCCTTCAACTACCCGTGAAAACGCCACCTCGCCTCCTGTTCCACTTCCGCCCAGAAAGAATCAAGGGTAGCGGCCGGCAGGCCGCGGCGCGCCGCCGCGGACCCTGCTCGGCCGCCACAGTCTCGACCTCACGACCCCGGCTCGGCATCCTCTGCTGAATCGCCCGCGGATGCCCGGGCGGGCCTTGGCGTTCTGGCGAAGCGCGACGAACGCCCGCGGACGAGGTCCGGGCTCTTCGCAGATCCGTCCGCGTTCAAGGCCGGCCTCCACTCGTAGTCTGCCCAGTGCGGGTCGCCTACTTCGGGGTGGTAGGGTTCCAACGGCATGACCAAGCGCCGCGGGTCGTCCTTGCTCCATTCCACCCGCACTTCGGTTCGGGCATGGAAGCCGCACCGTGGTCGGCGCCAGTAGGCGCCCGGCATGCGCGGGCGCCCGTACCGCCACGGGCTGATCTCCCAACGGTCGTTCTCGTTTCCCACTTGCTCCTCCTTTCTCGTGCCGCTGTGACGCTCCCGCCTTCTCAGAGCCCCCGTGCGGCGGCTATGAGGGCTCTGAGGAGGCTCCATGGTTGGGAGAGGGGCGTCCTCGGTGGATGCCGCGCCCCTGCCGCTGGACCGCGCGCCCGTGTCCTGGGGACGCCTGACGGGGGAGCAGAACTTCCGCTGCAGGATGCGGTTCACAATCAGCTGGCGCCCGCCGTCTGCGGTGCGGGCACTGCCCCGGATGCTCAGGGGGCCGGCGCAGTCGGCCTCGAGCTCGAGGCGCCGTGCGTCCTTCTCGGCCCGCATGAGCTCCCGCTGTGCCTCGAGCCGCTCGGGTGTCCAGCTCCAGGCGTTCCGATAGGCCTTGCGCGTCGCGCGCCGCCAGCGCCACATCTCGAGCGACGGCAGGCACCCCCGGCTGTGGAGCAGCACGCGCCGGCGGCGGCCCACGCTCGCCGTGCTCTCCTTGCTCAGGTACTTCGCCAGGTAGACGGCCGCACCCCGCGCGCCCTTCAGCCGCTTGGCCTTGACCACCTTGCCCAGGCCGTGCGCCTGCGCCACCCGCCGCCACCGCTTCACGTGGATCTCGCGGTCCGTCACGAGGTGCAGGTGCCAGTTCCCCGTCCGTTTGCCACGCTCGACGACGCCGACGTACTGGATCCTCGGCCGGCCCTGGCGCCGCTCCTCCTGGTTGAGCTGGCGCATCACGCCCGCGAAGCATGTCCGCAGGTAGCCGTCCTCCTCGTCGCTGCCGGGCTCGATCCAGCCGGGCAGCTTGGAGCGGTCGCCCGTCAGCGTCACGAAGTTCGGCGCCGTCTCGGGGTCCTCCTGCCAGCCCTCTAGGCGCAGCCGCAGCATCTCCATCGCCTCGGCCTCGCGCTTCGGCCCGCAGACCGGGCACCGCCAAGAGAAACAGGCCCAGCCTCCCCGGACCTCACGGGTCCCCTCGTCGAGGAGGTACCAGAACTGCCCGCACCGCGCGTCCGGGTCGGGGGGCCGGCCCTGTCGCCTACAGGCCACGGCGGTCGAGTTCCCGCTCGGTTCTGTCGGAACCCGCATCGCGCCGCCGGCGACTGCTAGTCGCGCCCGTCCCTCGCCGCTCTGCGAACCTCTGCAGCGCTTCCCGGCTCGTTACGAGCGTACGGCCCAGCCTCAGAGCCTCCAGCCGCACGCCATCCACCCCGCGCTCGATCCACCGATAGAGCGTGCTCAGGTGGATCTTGCGCCCTCGCAGCGCCGGCAGCGCCTTAGCTGCATCTTTCAGCGTCAGTACGCTCTCGTGCTCAAGATCGATGACCATTGAAGACCTCCATGTGTGACTGCCATGGAGGTTCGCTCACTGCTCTGAGCCCGCAGTGAGCGGTCTCTGAACTGAGCGGCGTGGCGCTGACCTGATCTCAGCAGAGGAGCTGATACGCGCCGCGCACGTTCTTGATTGCTCCTGCGAGGTCATCGAGCCCCGCTGCACGCAGGTCCTTCCGCAGGGCCGAGAACGCCTTCTGGATCGTATTCTCGTCTGTATAGGGGTCGCCCCATACTTGGTCTGCCAGCTCTTCGTAGACGACCTGACGTCCGTACCGCAGGATCATGTGGCGCATCAGTCTGCGGCTCTGCCCGCGCAGTTTTCGAAGCGGACCATCGAACGTCACGAGGCCGCCCTCGCAGGTCCACAATCCGTCCTTGTGCGGCACGTCCTGGGCACCTTCGCGGCGTACGCGGTCCTTCACGCGCGCGCACTCGATCTGCAGGTCGGAGCGCACGCCGTGCAGGTGCTCGACCCTCTCCTCGTGGTCATGCAGCCACCACTGCGTCTGCGAACAGGGCTCCGCGAAGTCCAGATCGCGCAGCCGCAGGTCCTTGGGCAGCGTCGCAACGACGGCCTCCGCCACGCTCGGCGCCGCAGCTCGGCCCACGGTGACCGTGCCCTCGCTTGTCAGGTGCAGCACTTCGCGTATCGGCTCGAGCGCGCACTCCGCGTCCTCGCACGCCTTGAGGGTCACGCTGCGCAAGCCGTGGAACTTCTCTAACAGGTCGTCCGGCGGCCGCTGGTATTCATTGGGGCGCCACGACGCCTTGGACATGACCCCGCACGTTTCCCGGAAGCGGTCGTACGCATCGAGGCAGGCGAACACTGCCGCGTACGCACGCTCCACGTCACCGGTTCTCAACTCCATCGCGTTCCTCTTTGTACGATGGCAGGGCGACGCATGAGCTACCAGCAGACTGTCCGGGTCACCAATCCCCACCGGCGGCCCATCGAGCTCTGGGTCGAGCCCTGGGGCGACCTTCACCAGATCGCCCCAGGGGAGTCGGTCGATCTCACGTTCCGGGCCGCGGCGCCCGGCCTCGTGGAAGTCCAAGCCGAGGACGACAAGGTCATCGTCTTCGGCTGGCCCGGCTCGACGGTCGCTCTCCACAAGGGCGGCGAGCTCATCGAGGACTATGACAACCCCGTGCCTGGCGTACCCGAGGACATGAACGTCTCCGACTTCCTGCGGACCATGTTCGGGCGTCAGCCGCCGGGCCCCGAGAAGAGCTAGCCGACCTCACTCATGATTCGCCGGGCGCGCTCCCACAGCTGGTGTGCGTAGATCTTGGTCGCGTCCGGTGATGCGTGGCCCAGGACTGCCTGTGCGCCTTCCAGGTCGTAGTGGCGTCGCAGCCGCGTCGCCGCGGTGTGGCGCAGGCGGTGCGGCGTCCACTTCTCGATCCCGGCCTCTGCGCAGGCCCGGACGATGGCCCGCCGATACGAGTCCTTGTCGTAGTGATCCCTCCATGCGCGGCGGCGATTGGGCTTCCGCTTGCGCGCTGCCTGCGACGGTGTCATCGGACTGCGCCTCGCGAGCCGCCGCCGGGCGTTCCGCGCCTCCTCCGCCCTCTGCGGGCTGAAGACATGGCCCTCGCCGGCCACGGCCAGGAGCGGCTCCAGAATCGCCTGCGCACGCTCGCCGAGGAAGATCGGACGGTCGTGTCCGAGTCGCTCGGTCTTGTGGCGCCGCGGCTGATACAGCCACGGGTCCATCGACCGGTCGATGTCCGAACCGCGCATGCTCGCGAGCTCGTCCGGCCGCATCGCCGTCAAGAGCTGGACACGGATCATGGCCGCGACCGTGGGGGACACGCGCTCGAGGACGGCCTCGATGTCCTTCTTGGGCACGGGCTTCACCCTGCGCCCCTCCTTCGCCTCGCTCCTGCCCCGCTTCAGGCTGCGAACGGCCTGCAGGCCGTGACAGACGCTGCCGGGCAGGAGCTCCTCCTCGACCGCCCAGCTGAACATGCGCTTGATGCGCCCGACCTGCTGATTGATCGTGCGCCGCACGTTGCCCTCCTCGATGAGGACCTGGCGGCAGGCCTTGAGCGCCCTCGGCCCGAAGGCCTCCGCCGGCTCCTTCCCGTAGAGCCGCCGGACCACCCGCATCACCGTGCGCAGGTGGTACAGCTCAGGCGTCAGCTTGTCCGTCCCGTTGCCGTACCAGCCCCGGGCGTAGTCCCAGTAGCGGACGAGGATCTCCCCGACCGTGGCGCTCGCGCCGTCCTGCAGCGGCAGCTGGCGGCCGTTGGCGATCCACTCGGCGATGACGCGGTCGTACTCGTCGTAGCTGACCTGCGTCTTGTAGCGGCCGAGGTACACGTCCCTGCCGTTGAGAGTGACGACGGCCTGGCCCGAGGGCTTGTGAAGCCGGTAGCTGGGGATCTTGCGGCGGCGTCCCATAGGGTTCTCCCTTCCGGAGTGGGGGAACCCGGTACGTACCGAGCTCCCCCGGACCTACGGGCCGCTCCGCCGCCAAGGCGGGTCAGCGCTAACTCGCGCCGTCGGCCTGTCTTACGAATGGTCGGGGCGACTGGATTCGAACCAGCGACCTCTGCGTCCCGAACGCAGCGCTCTAGCCAAGCTGAGCCACGCCCCGGTTTGGGCCGGCCTTTCGGCCGGGAACACGATGGTATTCCATGCCGGCGATAGGGCAAGAACGCCTCCCGCGCTTCCGGCGGCCCGGCGCGCCGTGCGAGGCCCACGCGCCCGCCCTCGCCGCCCCCGGACCCCCCCTTCTTGGGCCCGCGGGGGCGGGCGGGCACAATTCTGCATCCTCCCGCCCCTCGGCGGGGGTCTTTGGGGCGACCGGGGCCCGCCCGATCGGCCCCCCGACGACTACGAAAAGGAGATCCCATGCGCTTGCTCGTCTGCCTTCTCGCCCTCGCGCTGCTTTCGCCCCTCGCCTGGGCGCAGGGCGGCGGCGCCTCGCAGAAACCCACCATCGCCCAGCAGATGCGCACCAGCGGCAGCGCGTCGCCCGGCTACATGCAGGGCGAGCTCCTGAAGGACCTGCAGAGAAACCTCGACAAGCAGTTCGGCGCCGACCGCTCCGGCGAGATGATGCAGACGCTGAAGGGCCAGGAGCTGAAGTCCGACGACATCCGCAACCTGCTCAACGGCAAGACCACGAAGAGCGGCCTGCAGGACCTCCTCGGCGCGAAGCGCGACGAGCTCGACGGCGTCCAGGCCGCCCTCGGCGACACCGTCGACGGCAAGAACCGCAAGATGCTCTTCGGCGTCATCGTCATCGTGATGGTCGTCGACTTCGACCTCGCCGCCGACAGCGAGTTCTGCAAGCAGGTGTGCGGGTCCCGCGACGCCATGTCCGAGGACGACTTCGAGAAGCTGCTCAATGACAGCCGCTAAAAGGGCATCATGGCGTTGTACTTCGGCATCA
>CALJKZ010000179.1 GCA_937983085.1 uncultured Gemmatimonadales bacterium | reverse complement strand
GGTGCGACCGGCTAGGAGGTAGCCAAATCTTGTGGGGTGAGATCCAGCGTTTCGAAGAGCTCGGTCGCCTCATACACCTTGGCCGGTCTCCCTCTTTTTGCCTTGCGCAGAGACCTGAACGTCAGGATTTCCCTTTCCACCAAGTCGTCTAAGGCTGCTCTCGCTCCGCGCTCGGTCACGTCATATCGTTCGGCAACCTCCGACGCAGCGAGAATCGGTTGCCCCGTAAGCTGATCGACGAGTCGTCGGGCCAGGGCGTCCTCATGGGTGCCAGCGAGGCGATCCTGCCACTCCTCGCTGAGGCGCTGGAGCCTCAACGCCAGGGACTTTGTGTACGAAACAGCCGACTCAACGACGTCGAAGAAGAAGAGTAGCCAGGCGTCGACGTCTCCTCTTCGGTAAGCCGTGAGACCATTCACATACGCATCGCGATCCTCCACGAGAATCCTGCTGATGGGCGGATTGACGACTGTTGAGGTCCCGCGGTAGGCCCAAACTCTTTAGATGCGAGCTCGCCCGACCCGACCGTTGCCATCTGGATATGGGTGAATCGTCTCGAAATGGGCGTGCGCCACTGCCGATTGGGTCAACGGTGCCACGTCGACCCGATTGACGAAGTCCGCAAGGTCGATGAGAGCGCTGTCCACAAGCTCAGGAGGTGGTGGAATGAAATCAGCGCCAACCGGGGTATCCGTTCTTGTGCCTATCCAGTTCTGCCTCATTCTCACGACACCAGGTTCGAACATGACCGGGACTCCTGCGAAAAGGAGCGCGTGCCAGTTGTCGAAGTCTTCTCGCTTAACACCCCGCTCGGGAACGGCAACCACATCCCTCATAACCCGGATGGAATTGACGATCCGTTGAGCCTGATGGTCAGAGACTTCCTCAGGGGCATACTCGGCCTCGAATATTCGACGAGTCGAAGCAACTTCGCCTTCGATGCGTGATGACGCAATGCCTTCAGATCTCAGCAGTACTGATGCAAGCGGTTCAAGCTCCATGTGAGTCTTGATCGAATGGATTGCCCTCTCCGCTGCGGCTTCCTCAGCCTGGATTGCAGAAGCGATGTGTTGGCTTCGAATAGACGCCGGGAGGTAAACCTCGATATCGGCCGATTTCCGACCGTCAGCAGACACCCAATGGCGGGGCTCCGTGTGTCCGGGATTCACTTTTTGTTCCTATCCAATCACTTTTAGGAACAATATACAGTTTTAGTTCTGAAATCAATCCTTTTAGGAACGAAACGTGCGTAGTTGTGAAAAGGGCTCTCCTTGTGGGACTAAACAGGAATAGGTCATTCCCCACCAGCCGTACGCGACCCCGGATTAGGTGCGGTTGGGGCGGAGGGGCCCGTGGTTGTTGGGGATTTGGGCGGTCGGGCCGGCGGCGTCAAACGGGGGTCAAACGTCAGCCGAGCAGATGAGGTCCGGCGCAGGCGGCCAGCCGACCACATCCTCCTGCGATGCAAACCTTCCCGGTGACGACCGCGAAGCAAAGACCGCTGTGCGGAATCTTCA
>CALJKZ010000178.1 GCA_937983085.1 uncultured Gemmatimonadales bacterium | reverse complement strand
ATCGTGAGGGCGCGCGATCGTGAGGGCGCGCGCGATCGTCGGGGCGCGCGGTGCTCGGTTGAAACCGGGTGCGATGACCAGGGCGCGGGTGGCACACACCATCTGCGCCGTCAACGTCCGCCGGGCTGCTGCCGCTCTTGAGTGCCGGGGCCCCACATGCGTCCGCTTCCTGGCGCTCAAGACCTTCGATACCTGCGAAGTGCTCATCGCACCCGACATCTACGGCTGATCGCACCGCTCGACCACACAACGGAGCCGGGGCCGCGGTCGCTACCCGGGCTCCGGCCCTGCTCTGGCGTGAGGCCTTCGCCCCGCGACTCAGTCTGCGAGGATTGGAGGACTCGGGCGATCGCAGGGATGAGTAGGAGATGACGCCCTTCCTGTATGTCAGAACGAACGGTGATGCCGAAGCCGACCCGATCGATCTACGCTACGGGAGACGACCATGAGGAAGGAGCTGAACCGCCGTCTGAGCCTTGCCGTCGCACTGCCTCCCGCTGCAGGAGCCGGCCAGGAGTCGCCGACCGCGCCTCGTGTTGAGACCGTCTGGGACCGTCCGGCCTCCGAGACCCACGTCCGAGTCAGCCAGCGACAGGTCCAGGCCGGAGATCTGGTGGATGTCGAGATCGCCTACGGCCGCGGCCTCCACGAAAGTGAGCGCCTTCGTGCCCGAATCGACTGGAATCCCGACCACTTCGCCCTCATAAGCGTGAGTGAACGGGGTGAGCTCCTCAGCGCCAACGATGTCGCGGGGCACGCCTATCTCCTCGACGGAGGCGAGGGGAGCGTCGAGGTGACGTTCCACGCCCTCATGGACGGGCCGACCGAGGATGCGTTCCAGGCCAGCGGCCTCCTCATCGGGGGAGAGTCGGAGGGAGACGACATCAGCCACTAGAGCCGCGGTGCCGCCGGGGAAGGGCCCCGAGGAAGAATCCCGGGGCCCACCCTCATGCCTCGAACCGGAGTCTGACGAACGAAGGCACGCAGCCGCCGCTTTGCTCTCCCCTCGCCGGCCGATCAAGCCCGCCAGAATCCGGCTGGCAGCAGCCATCTCCACCACCCATCACGGTGGTCCCCACCCCGCTCCGACATCCACCTCTCGAGCTGCTCCCGGAGCCCCGCGACGGAGTTCGTTCGATGGTCCGTGTCGATGGTCGTCGCGGCCTGCAGCACACGTTGGAGATCGTCATCGAGTTCGTTCCGGAGTCTCCTCGGAGTGGTACCCCTGAGTTCGGCGAGACGGACCAGCACCGCGCGGTCGCGAGGCAGATCGAACCTGGTTCCGTCCTCCCCGTACACCGGGAGCCGTCCGCTGGTGAGCACGTACGCCAGTACGCCCAGGGAGAAGACATCACAACGGGCAGAGACGGCTTCGCCAGCAGCTTGCTCGGGACTGGCGAAGTGGGGCGTGAATACCCGCGACTGTCTCGTCAGTGTCGAAGGATCAGCCACCGCCAGCGGCTCGATCAACTTTGCGATCCCGAAGTCGAGGAGCACGTGAGACCCGTCACCCCGCACCAGAACGTTGGACGGTTTCAGGTCCCGGTGCAGCACACCCATCTCGTGGGCATGGCTCACGGTCTGGCATACCTCCGTCAGGAGCGCCACGCGCTGCACCACGGAGGCCCTGCGGGCATCGAGATGCTCGTCGATGGGCTGGCCATCGACGAAGTCCGTGACGAAGAAGGGCTCCCCGTCGGCGGTGACACCGTTGTGCCGAACGCCCCCGATAGACGGGTGTGAGAGCCTCCGCATACCGTCTTGTTCGATCTGGAACCGCTGGGTCAGAGCGTCGTCGCCCTGCGCGCGCAACACCTTCACCGCCACCTGTTCACCGTCGGGTCCGACTGCGCGGTACACGGTTCCCATCCCTCCCTCCCCGAGAAGACCCTCGACGCGGAACCCGCCGATGATCTCACCCAGTCGACGGCGATGTCCGCGGGTCCGCTCTAGGTTGCGGAGTCGGTCGTACATGAGATCGAGCCCGTCACCATCTTCGTGCGCAGCCAGAAGCGATCGGACCTCCTCGTACATCGCGTCGTCGCCCTCACACAGGAGCTGCGCGGCCGGATGGCGCTCTGCCGGGGGTAGCTCCAGCAGCCTCCCGAGGATCTCTCGGACCTCGGACCACCTGGGTGACGAGCTCACACCTCCGCCCATGGCGACTGCGGTAGCGCCGACCCCTGCTCGGCGGCGAGAGCTCCGTCGACCCAGGCACGGGCCATGCCCCAGTCCCTCACGACCTCACTCTCGATACCAGGGTTCGGTCCCCTGCGTCTTCGGATCCGCTCGTGTCGCCGGCCATCGGCGCCAACCTAAGGCCCAGACGCGCACCGTACACTCCCCGGAGGCGGTTCCCGCCACGATCCCGCGCGAAGTCGCACAAACTGTCTGGACCGACCGGCGGGTCGCCAGACCTCAACCCATGGATGCCCATAGACGAGCCGCCAACTCGCCCGCCGACGGGGGCCGTTGGCTCGGATCAGCAGACAAGCTGTTCGTAAGCGCCTCGCCGAGAGCCGGGGGAACAGCTGCCCGCACTAGGTCATCGTTCCTCAACTGACCGCGCAGGATCCGAGCAGCGACCGCAGGAGGCGTCTTCGCCCTGAACGGTCCCCGTCCCACGATCATTCGCCATGTGAGGACGGATAGCGCCCAGACATCGTCACCGAACGTCGGATCATCTCCCCGGAGTGCCTCCGGCGAGAGGTATCCCAGTGTGCCGAGAACATGGCGAGCGGTCACGCCCGAAGCCCAATCCGTATCCCCGACCCCGGGTAACCGTGTGGCGCCCCCGACGCGGGCAAGTCCGAAGTCGAGGAGCTTGGGGGTTCCACGATCCACGAAGCCTACGTTGCTTGGTTTGATGTCCAGGTGCATCAAGCCGAGATCGTGAAGGTAGCCGACGACACCACAGAGGGCCTCCACCAGCTCCAGAGCCCGGCCCAAAGGGATCGCCCCCCGGGACAGCTCCCCTGCGAGCGTCCCCGCCCTCATGTCCTCCCTGACCAGTATTGGACCCTCGTTCCACCGTTCGAGCCCATAGATCCGGGCCAGGCTGGGGTGGTCGAGGCCGGCGAGGACTCGCGCCTCACGCTCGAGCGCTTTAGCCTCCTCGGGCGTGCCGAGGGGTAGCGTCTTGAGCGCCACCGACCTTCCGAGGCTGGCATCGTCGGCGAGGTAGACCACACCCTGCCCACCGTCGCCGATGCGCCGTATCACCCGGAACTTGTGCCCGAGCACCGCTGGAACCGTCGCCTCCATTAGCCCTCCCCCGCACAGCAGACACTTCCGGGCCTCAGCGGCGTGGACCGTCCCGCACGACCCGCACTCCCGCCCAGGTCCCGAGGCGCCGTCAACCGGGTGAGGGCGGGCCTGGGTGGTCGGATCCGGCACGAGCACCTCGACCGTAAGGGAACAGGCGTTCGCAACCGCACCCAGCAGTTGGCGGTCCTCGTCGGTGTACGGCAACTCACTCTTCCGGCTCCCCACCGCGAGGACTCCCAGGAGCCGTCCGCCGGAGGCGCTCAAAGGGAAGATCAGCTCGATCCCCTGCGCGTGGG
>CALJKZ010000177.1 GCA_937983085.1 uncultured Gemmatimonadales bacterium | reverse complement strand
GCGCTGCGGCGCACGGCGGATCCGGAGGACTGGCGCAACCTTCAGTCGTTCGCGATCTCCCGGCTCGGACGCGATGCGCAGGGGAACTTCACGCCGCAGGCGATGGTGCGGCAGTTCAACAAGATGACGCCGGAGTCACAGGCGGCGTTGTTCGATGCCGATCAGTTGCGGGCGCTCAAGGACTTCGCGCTCATCGCCGAGCGGTTCGCGAAGAACCCGTTGTCGGCTCGCGGCTCGGTCAACAACGCGCTGTACGTGTTCAACCAGATGGCCGGAATCCCCCTCGCGGGGGCGGGCGCTTGGGCGGGCGGATCGGCGGGTGGCGCGGGTGCGGCCATCGCGGGCGCCGCTGCGGCTCCGGCTGCGCTGTTCGGCGTCGAGAACGTCGCGGCACGGTGGCTGTCGAACCCGGCGCTCACGCGCTGGCTCACGACCACGTACCGCGCCGTGGAGCGGAACCCGAATGCCTGGCGGGCGCAGTTGGGTCGCTTGCTGACCCTGAAGCAGACGAACCCGGAGTTCGCCGATGCGATTGACGCCTACTACAACGCGGCGACGGAAGGTCGCTAGAACGTACTCGGCGGCGGTGCGCAAGCGGGCGCTCGCGCTCGCGACGAAGCTCGACTCGTGCGCCGCAGCGGCACGTCGGTTGAAGATCCACGTCCAGACGATCCGGCGCTGGAAGAAGGAAGCGAAGGGTGAACAGGTCTCGCCGCGCTGGCGATGCGACTGCTCACCGTACACAACGCAGTGTGGGGCGCACTGCGCACTGTGTCACCGATCCGCCCCACCCCGCTAGGAGTTCGTCATGGCTGAAGCAGCGAATCTCACCTTCTCCGCGTACGTCCTCCAGGGGGGCAACGCGTTGAACGCGGTCAAGGTCACGGCCGCAACGCACATCCGCACGCGCCGGGGACGACACGAAGTCGCCAATCCCGGTGACTACATCGTGCTCGATCCGGATGGCTCGATGCGGGTCGTGCGCGAGGCCACCTTCGAGGCCGAGATGGTGGCGCAGAATGCCCCGTCGGCGCCCACGTCGCTCGCCACGTCGGCGCAGACCGCCTCGCAGATCACCCTCACCTGGACCGACGCGGCCACGCAGGATTCGGTCAACGTCTATCGCGATGGCGTGCTGATCGCCAACGTCGATGATGCGGTCGAGACCTACGATGACGACGATGCGGCGCTCACGCCGAACACGTCGTACAGCTACCGGCTGCGGAGCGTGCTCAACGAGGCGCTGTCGGTGCTCACGTCGGCGATCACGGCGTGGACCGATCCCGCCCCGCCGACCAACTGCGCGGTGCTCATCACGGGTGCCACCACCGCGACGGTGACGTGGGATGATGTGCCCGGCGACGCCGATGTGCAGTACCAGGTGTACGTCGATGGCTCGCCGAGCGGCACGCCGGCCGCGGCCGGGGTCGAGACGAAGGACATTACCGGCCTCACCACGGCGACCGAGTACGACTTCACCGTGCGGGCGGTCGGCCTCACCAGCACGCAGGCGTCGGCCGATTCGAACACGGCCACCGACACGACGCAGTAGGGGGCTGGCGGGAGGGCCACGGGGGCGCTAGATTGGCCCTGTGGCGCTCCCACCGCCACGGCCATGTCCTTCCTTCCGACGCACGCGCCCTCGGCCTCCTGGCCGGGGGTTGCGTGCTTCTAGCCCTTATGCTAGAATGCACACCCCAATCCTCGCGGATACCACAACATGCCGAAGACGAAGAAGCTGACCCCCGGTCAGCGGCTCTATGGTGCGATCGAGACCTTCTGCGATCTCTCGGGCTACACGGTCGCCGATGTCTGCCGGGAGGCGACCGACGACAACGGGAACCCCACCGCACGCAGCGTCGTGACGCGCTGGCAGTTGGGCCAGACGAACCCGACGATGGTGCTCGCCGATCGCGTTCGCGCGGCGATGGAACGGCTCAAGGAACGCGCACTCGCTGCCTCCTGACATGGCCTACGCGCTCAAGCCGCACCAGGTCGTCGGGCGGGACACGCTCGTTGCTCGCGCGAGGTTGCCGGAAGAGTACATCCGGCACTTCATCCTCGCGGACGAGCAGCGTGTGGGGAAGTGCGCCCAAGGACTGACCGCCGCTGCCGAACTCGGCGTGCGACGTGTCGCGGTCTTGTGCAAGGCAATCGGCCGGGACAACTGGATCGAGCAGCACGACATCTGGACGCCCGATCGGCCGTTCAAGCTGTGGGTGGAGAGTTACAATCGCTACACGCGCAACGCCGATGTGCAAGCCTCCCTCCGGCAGTTCAAGCCCGACATCCTCATCCTCGATGAAGCGCAGTGGATCCGCAACCAGGACAGCAAGAGCACCATGCTCCTGTACGGGGACAACTGCGAAGGCGACGGCGACGTGTCGCACGCGGGCCTCGTCTGGATCATGAGCGGCACGCTCGCGCCGAACAACGCCGGGGAACTGTGGACGCATCTCTACGCGCTGTGGGAGTGGCCGTACGATTACCGGGAGCACATCGACCGCTACACGCGGTGGTCGATGGGCGACTACGGCCCGCGCTTTTGGGGCTTGAACGAGGAGCACGCGCCCGAGTTGAAGCGGTTCCTCCGGAAGATCTCGCTACGGCGGCTCTTCAGTGAAGTGAACCCGGCGAGTGGTAAGCCGGTGTGGCAGCACGTCACGCTGACGCCCAAGGCATCGCTCGCGGCGATTCACCGGCTGGAGAAGAACCCCGCCGTGCGCCGGGTGCTCGACCGGATCATCGCGCGTGAGGAGTTCCCCGAGACCGAAGAAGGGGAAGCGGCCGAGAAGGCGCTGGACGACACGCCGCTCGCGACGCTGCTGCGGCTGATCGGGGAGGCCAAGGCGCCGCTCGCGGTCGAACACGTCCGCGACATGCTGGACGATCGCCAGGCCGAACACGTCCTGCTCGGGGCCTGGCACCACCCGGTGCTCGATGCGCTGGAGCGGGGATTGAAGAAGGCCAAGCTGCGGGTGCTGCGCGTGGACGGGAAGACGCCGCAGCCGAAGCGGATGGCGATGCAGAAGGCGTGGCTGCGCGGGGAGGCCGACGTGTTTCTCGGACAACTCGCCGCGTGCGGCACGTCGATCGACCTTTCGCGGGCGGATTGCGTCGTGTTCGCGGAGTCGTCATGGGCGCCGGATGACAACCTTCAGTTCGTCATGCGGGCCAACAATCTTGCCAAGCAGACGCCGTTGCCAGTGGACGTGCTCGGCTTGGCAAACAGCACCGATGTCGGGGTGCAAAACGTCAACGCCCGGAAGGGTGAACAATCATCTCAACTGTGGGAGGACGAGGCCGCATGAAGATCACCATCGAGATCTCCACCATCGAGGACGCGATCGAGGCACAGATCGCGCTTGCCAAGATGACGGGGGCAGGGGAACCGGCGAAGCCGAAGGCGGCGAAGCCCGCGCCGACGAAGGCAGCGGAGCCGGACACCGACGGCGATGACGGCGATGACGACGAGGACGAGCCGCCCGCGCCGCCGAAGAAGCGGGCCAAGCGCGGCGGTCGCCGCAAGAAGGCCGCACCGAAGCCCGAGCCGGAGCCGGACGACGAGGATGAGGACGGCGACGAGGACGGCGACGAGGAGGAGACCCCGCCGAAGAAGGCGTCGAGCAAGAAGCTCGCGTCGATCCTCGATGACGACGAGGACGGCGATGACGAGGACGACAGCCAGCCGCTCAAGTCGATCGAAGATCTCCGGTCGGAAGCCATGCGGTTCGATGCCAAGTACGGCACCGAGAAGCTGGTCGAACTGCTGGAGGAGAAGTTCGGCGTCGGCAAGCTGCGTGACCTGAAGAAGAACCAGTACAACGCCGCCTACGCCGCGATGCTCTTCTACGGCAACGAGAAGGGCAGCAAGAAGGGCAAGGAGGACTGACGCATGAGTGACAACACGATCACGGTCCACGAGGGCGAGCACGCGACGCTCGGCGCCTCGAATGCCGAACGGTGGATGAACTGCCCCGGCAGCGTCACCGCCGAACAGGGATTGCCGGACACCGACAGCGTCTTCGCGCTGGAGGGGACGGCGGCGCACACGCTCGCCGAGATGGCGTTCGTGCACAAGCGCGATCCCGACCTGTGGGACGGCACGGAGATCCGCGTTGAGCGGGTCGATGGCACGCACCATCCCGTGATCGTGAACCTGGAGATGATCGAGGCGATCCGGCTGTACGTCACGATCATCCTCCGGATCGCGAAGACGGCGACGAAGGTGTGGGCGGAGCGGAAGTTCGATCTCGCGCCGCTGCGCCCGCCCCTGCCGATGTTCGGCACGTCGGACTTCGCGGCGTACATCGAGGATCAGCAGATGTTGGAAGTGGTCGATCTCAAGTACGGCAAGGGTGTCGTCAAGGTCGCCACCGACAACCCGCAGGTTCGGATGTACGCGCTCGGCGTGTGGCTGGAGATCGCGAAGGAAAACTACGCGATGGCGCAGCGGATTCGGTGGATCCGCATGACGATCGTCCAGCCGCGCGTGTACGACGAGGACGGCGAACCCCATATCAGCGAGGAAGTGATCTCGCTGTCCGAACTGAAGCAGTGGGGCAAGCTGCTCCTCGATCGCGCCCGCCGCACACAGGAGAGCACCGCCAGCCGCAAGGCGGGGGATTGGTGCGTCTTCTGCAAGGCGAAGGCGACGTGTCAGACGTACCGCCAGGTCGCGCTCGCGGCGGCACAGATGGAGTTCTCCGATCTGGTCGAGGGGGTGGAGCCGAAGCCTCCGACCGAGTTCACGCCGGACGAACTCGCGAACGCGCTGGAGGCGTTGCCGATGCTGGAGTCGTGGTGCAACGCGCTCCGCGCCTTCGCCATGCACGAGATCGACGCGGGACGGGACGTGCCCCGGCACGCGAAGAAGCCGAAGACGAAGCACCGGAAGTGGGCGAACGAACGCCAGGCGTTGAACCGCCTGAAGAAGCTCGGCTTGCCCGAGAAGGAACTGCTGACCACGCCGAAGCTCCGCACTCCGGCGCAGGTGGTGGCGGCGGCGAAGGCCCGGAAGATCAACATCCCCGAGACGCTGATCGTCCGGCCCGAGTCCACCGAGTTCGTGCTGTGCAGTGCGGATGACCCCAAGGCGCTGCGGAGCGGCGTCACTGACTTTGAACCGTTGGAAGACGAGGAGTAGGCCACATGGCATCGGAGAAGCAGCCGGTCCTCCAGACGCCGATCGGGATTTGCAGCTATCCCAATCTGGTCGAGGCCCGGCAGGGGACGAACAAGGGATCGAAGCCGAAGTTCAGCACGGTCATCGCGTTCACGCCGGAACTGCTGAAGAAGCACAAGGACGCGAAGGCGAAGCTGAAGGCGCTCAAGCAGTCGGCGCTCGCGTGCGCGGAGTCGAAGTGGGGCACGAAGGCGCGGACGCTGATCGAGAGCGGCAAGCTCAACTGGCCGTTCCGCAGCATGGACGACGAGGATCCGGACGACACGAACTACAGCTTCCCCGACGGCACCGAGTGGATCCAGCCGAGCACGGTGGGGCGCCCCGGCACCGTCGATCGCTACGAGGATCCGGACAACCCCGGCAAGCCGGTGAAGATCGAGGTCGATGACCTGGAGGAGAAGATCTACGCCGGGTGCCACATCCGCGCGACGGTGCGGGCGTACTGGTACGACAACCAGGGCAACAAGGGTGTCGCGTTCGCGCTCAACAACATCCAGAAGGTCGCCGAAGGTGAGCGGCTGGACGGGCGCAAGAAGGCGTCGGACGAGTTCGAGGCGCTGGAGGATGCCGACGACATGCCGGATGCCGATGACGAGGCGCCGCGTCGCCGGAAGAAGTCGCGTGCCGCCCCGCCGCCCGAGGACGACGAGGACGACGAGGAGGACGTGCCGGCGCAGCCGACGAAGTCGCGCAAGGTCGCGCAGGATGACGACCAGGACGACGGCGACGAGGACGAGGAGGACGAGCCGCCCGCGCGTCGCAAGAAGTCGCGCAAGGTCGAGGAGGATGACGACAGCGACGATGACGACGGCGACGAGGAGGACGATGAACCGGCGCCGCGCCGTCGCGGTCGCGCGAGCAAGAGCAAGAAGCGCACGTCGCTCGATGACGTGATGTAGTGAAGCAAGCTCGGTGAAGGGTGCGCACCTTGAGCCGAGTGGGTTGGTCTGCGAGTCACCGTAACGGCCAGACGCGAACCTTGATCGTTGTTTCGGCAACCGCCCGTGGTCGGGGTCGGGGAAAAGACGGCAAATCCGGCGCGAAAGCGACGGCTCACGTTGACTCCGATTTGTACTCTCGACGCGACGGGCACACGGGGGGCGCCCGGATGGTGCGGATCGCTACCGCACGGGAGGTTCAAATCCTCCCCCCTCCACTCGCGGAAGACTGTTCTCGGGGAAGACATGACCACCTATCGCTCCAAGCTTGAGGAGCGCCTGGCTCCTCTCATGGAGTTGCTTGGCGCCGACTACGAACCCGTCGCGCTCTCGTACCCGGTGAAGCCCAAGAAGTACAAGCCCGACTTCGTGCTGCCGAACGGCATCGCGATCGAGGCCAAGGGCTATCTCAAGGGACCGGAGCGCGTGAAGCTGCTGCTCGTCAAGCAGCACTACCCCGATCTCGATCTCCGGCTCATCCTCACGACGCCGCACCAGGCGATCGGGAAGCACTCGAACACGTCGTTCCGCCAGTGGTGCGAGCGGCACGGCTTCCCGTGGGCGGTGCATTGGGACAAAGACGTGTGGGCGCAGTGGTTCCTCGAACCGTTCAACGCGAAGAGCGCCGCCATTCTCGGGGTGTCGCGATGAGGTTCCTGTCGATCGACTTCGAGACGCGCAGCGTCGTCAACCTGAAGACCGAAGGTGTCTATCGCTACGCGTCGCATCCCTCGACGGGGATCTGGTGCATGGCGTGGGCGTTCGATGACGAGCCGGTGAAGGTGTGGCGGTGGGGCGAGGACATCCCGCAGCCGGTGCTCAAGGCGATGCACGATCCGGAAGTCATCTGGCGGGCGTGGAACGCGCAGTTCGAACGGCTGATCTTCGACCGCATCCTGCGGAAGTGGTATCACACGCCGTCGATTCCGCTGGAGCGCTGGCTGTGCACGGCGGCGCAGGCTGCGCGACTCGGGTTGCCCCGTGGCCTGGAGGACGCCGCTGCGGCGCTCAAGCTCCCGGTGCAGAAGGACGCAGCCGGGTATCGCCTCATGCTCCAGATGGCGAAGCCCCGTCGCATCGAGCCAACGGGTGAGATCATCTGGTGGGACGATCATGACCGCCGCATGCGGCTGTACGACTACTGCCGACAGGATGTGGTGGTGGAGCGAGCGGTTGGTGAACGCCTTCCGCCGACGGCGACGTGGAAGGAACGCGAAGTCTGGCTGTTCGATCAGCGTGTCAACGATCGCGGCGTGTTGCTCGATCGCCCGCTGGCGGCACAGTGCCTCAAGCTGACGAAGCAAGCCACGAATCGAATCAGCCGGGAACTCCGGGCGCTCACCAACGGCGCGGTGCCGAAGGTCACGAACGTCGAGCGCCTGAAGGACTGGCTCGGGGACGACCAGGGCATGCTTGTCGGCTCGCTTGCCAAGGTGCCGATGAAGCGGATCCTCGCCCGCGAGGACATCGAGCCGGTGGTGCGCCAGGCACTCGAACTGCGCAAGGAGGGCGGCAAGTCCTCGACGCGGAAGTACCAGGCGATGCTCAACTGGCACACCGTCGAGAACGTGCTGCATGGCATGCTGCTCTACCACGCCGCCTCGACGGGCCGGTGGGCGGGCAAGGGACCACAGCCGCAAAACTTCGTGAAGGGCGAAGTGCCGGTGTCGGAAGAACTCGTCGCCGAACTCATGCGCGGCGATCTTGACCGGCTGGAGTTGTTCTACCCGAGCATCATGACGGCGCTCGCGTCGGGACTGCGGGCCTGCCTGCGCTCCCGGCCGGGGCACGTCTTCACGGCAGCGGACTACAACGCGATCGAGGCCCGCATGGTCGCGTGGCTCTTCGGCGCCGAGAAGCTGGTTAAGCTGTTCGCCGACGGCGGCAAGGTCTATGAGTCGATGGCCGAGACGATCTATGAGATCCCCGCCGACGACGTTGCCAAGGATTCGATCGAGCGCTTCGTCGCCAAGAACACCGTGCTCGGGTGTGGATTCCAGATGGGCGCCAAGACGTTCCGGCTACAGTTGCGCGACAAGTTCGGCGTCGATGTGAGCGAGGAGTTGGCCGAACGCGCGGTGAAGGCGTACCGGGGCGACTACTGGCAGATCCCCGACGGGTGGAAGGGGATGAACAAGGCGGCGATCCGCGTGGTGCGCGAGCACATTACCGCGTGGTATCCTGTTCCGGAGACCGACGGCAAGATCCACTTCCGCATGCACGGCGACTGGCTGCGGATGCGCCTGCCATCGGGGCGCTCGCTGTGGTACGCCGAAGCGAAGATCACGGAGCGGCTGGCGCCGTGGACGAAGAAGACGACCGACAAGGACGGCAACGAAAGCGAGGAGCCGGTCTATGTCGATGCGGTGAGCTACATGGGCGTGCACCCGAAGCTGAAGAAGTGGACGCGCATGACGCTGTACGGCGGGTGGCTCACCGAGAACGCGGTGCAGGGCATGGCGCGGGATCTCCTGGTCGAAGGGATGTTCCGCGTCGAGGCGGCAGGCTACCCGATCGTGCTGACGGTGCACGACGAGATGGTGAGCGAACACCCCGAAGGGTTCGGGAGCGTCGAGCATTTCATCGCCGAGATCACGACGCTGCCCGAGTGGGCGCGGGGCTGTCCGGTCGCCGCTGAAGGCTGGCGCGACACACGCTACCGGAAGTGACACACTGACTGCGCTCTCGCGGGCGCAGAGGATGACATGAGCTACGTCGAATGGTGGGATGCCGGGTTCCACGATGTGATCGGGGTCACGCCGCCTGGCGTCGAGATCTCGCCACGGTCGAAGCTGCGGCCACAGGATCTCGGGAAGGTGCCCGGCCAGCGCAACGCCGAGGGCACCTGGGGCGGGTATGACTGGCTCCGGTTCGAGACCAACCGGAGGCATTGTGCACGCTGGCACAAGACCGGGGCCAACCTTGGCCTGCGGGCCGAGCACTACCCCGCCGTGGACATCGACGTGCTCGATCGCGCCACGGTCAAGACATTGTGCAAGCTGGCATATTCAACGCTCGGGTGGGCGCCCCGCCGCACCGGGCGTCGGCCGAAGGCCCTGCTGCTCTACCGGACGGTCGAACCCTTCACCCGGCTCCGGCTCCATCTGGCTCGGGGCGAGGGGGAGGCGCTGGAGACCGGGCTGATCGAGATCTTGGGCTTCGGGCAGCAGTTCGTGGTCGAGGGGATCCATCCCGGCACCGGCCAGCCCTACGTGTGGAACCATGATCCGGTCGAGTACGGGCCGGAGGCCCTGACCCCGATCACCGTGGGCCAGGCCGACCAGTTCCTAGAGGATGCCGCTGCGGCCCTCCAGGCGACCGGCTGGCGTGTCGAGAGGGAGGGGACGGCCAAGGAGGCGGGTCGAGGGGCGATCGTCAGCCCTGCGCTACCCCAGGCCGATCTCGCCACGGTCAGGCAGGCCATGTCGGTGCTGCCGAACGACAACCAGGTCGCCCCGGCCCGGATGGACTACCTGCGGGTCGGGTATGCCCTCAAGGCGGCACTCCCCGAGCACCCCGACGAGGCATTTGCCCTGTGGTGGGATTGGTGCCAGCGGTGGGAGGGCAACGAGCGTGTGCAAGGAAACACACTCGACCAGGCCGAGTCGGATTGGGACCGGATGGTCCCGCCCTTCACGATCGGGGCGCCCTACCTCTTCGATCTGGCCCGCGACTTCGGGTTCGATGATGCAGTCAACGAGTTCGCCGACGGCGCGATCGTGCTCGAACCCCTGCCACCGCCCAAGCCGGTCGATCGCTCGGGAGCGCTCCCCTACACCGACGCCTGGCTCGCGTGGCGGATCCTCGATCAGCACGGCCACCGGATCCGGTACAGCGCCGGAGAGTGGTTGCTGTGGGATGGCGCTCGCTGGCGGCGCGATGAGACCGGCACGGTGCAGGCGTGGGCGGGGCGCACGTTGCGTGCGGCCGGACGGGAAGCCCTCGACACGCTCAAAAAGAAGACCGATGCCGAGAACGCGGCGAAGCGCTGCGCGAGCGTGGCGGTGCTGCGCGACGCGCTCAAGTACGCCTCGATCTCACCGATGGTCGCCGTCAGCCCGGAAGTCTTCGACGCGGATCCGTGGGCGCTCAACACCCCGGCCGGGATCCTCGATCTTCAGACGGGCCTCATGCACCCGAGCGACCCGGCGCGGATGATGACGCGGTGCACGCTCGTCGCGCCGGATCCCTCCATCGTGCCGCACCGCTGGCTGTCCTTCGTGCACGAGGCCGCAGGCGGAGATCTCGAACTGGTGGACTACCTACAGCGCCTCATGGGCTATGCGCTGACGGGATCGACGCGCGAGCACTGCCTGGCGTTCCTCTACGGCTCGGGCGGCAACGGCAAGGGGACGTTCCTCAACACGATGGTCAAGATCTTCGGCGGGTACGCGGAAGTCGCGGCGATGGACACGTTCGTCTCGTCGCGGTTCGATCGCCATCCCACCGAACTCGCAGCACTGGCAGGCGCCCGGCTGGTGACGGCCCAGGAGACGCAGGAAGGTCGCGCGTGGGACGAGGCGAAGGTGAAGGCGGTCACGGGTGGCGATCCAATCAAGGCACGGTACATGCGCAAGGACTACTTCACCTTCCAGCCGCATTTCAAGTTGCTCTTCGACGGGAATCACCGGCCGCACGTCGCCAATCTCGATGACGCGATGCGGCGGCGCTTCCATCTCGTGCCGTTCACCGTCAAGCCCAAGGTGGTCGATCGTGGTCTCGATCTGGCGCTCGCCCAGGAGTTCGCCGGGATCCTCGCGTGGGCCGTCGAGGGCTGTCTGCGCTGGCAGCGCGAGGGCTTGTTCGCGCCGATGAAGGTGCAGCTTGCCACGCGGGAATATTTCTTGGATGAAGACCCGCTCGGGCGCTGGCTCAACGAGCAGACGATCCCGGCCGAGGACAGCGGGAGCGAGACGCGCGAGTTGTTCGCATCGTGGCGCATGTGGTGCGGCGATCGCAACGAGAAGGTCGGCACCGAGCGCTCCTTCAGCCAGGCGCTCGCGATGCGCGGCTATGAGCGCTGGCAGCACCCGAAGACCCGGCGTCATGGCTTCGCCGGTCTCGCCGTCAAGGACGGCACGTTCGAGGATGCACAGCAGGACTTCGACATCATCGCGCCGCCCAAGCGGAGCGGCAAGCCCGCCACCATGCACTAGGAGTTCCGATGGCCGTTCAAGCCTGTGTCCTGCCCGGAGGGGGCGTGCTCGGCGCCCTCTCCGTCGGCGCACTGCTCAAGTATTTCGAGCGCTTCCCGCATCGCCGCTTCGACTACATCTCGGGGATCTCGACCGGCGCGTTGAGTGGCGGCGTGCTCGCGCAGGGGCGCACCGCCAACGCGCAGATGTTGCAGGTCGAGTTGCTGGAGGACGTGTACCGCTCGATCCGGTGGAACCGCCAGATCTACACGGGCGCGACCTTCCCGCCGATCCAGTTGCTCAACCTGGTGCTGCATGGCTCCTTCTACAATCCGAAGGGGCTGAAGCGGCTGATCGCCAAGCACATCGACCGGAACACGCTGTGTGAGGGCGTGCCGTTCTCGTGCGGCACCGCCGAGTGGGAGACTGGCGCTTACGTCGAGTGGCAGGGCTGTGACGACGACATTCTCACCGGGATCCTGGCGTCGGCCTCGATGCCGGGGTTCTTCCCGCTGGTGCGGTCGCGGCGGGGCGACTTCCACCACTGCGACGGCGGCGTGCGCAACGTGGCCCCGCTCAAGGCGGCAGTGAAGTGGCTCGCGGCACAGGAAGACCAAGAGAAGGAACTGTGGCTCTTCGCGACCGGCCCGCTTGGCGTGCGCCAGATGCCACGCAACACAAAGTCGAAGGGACTCAAGGTCATCTCGCGCTCGCTGGAGTTCCTGGTCAACCAGATCTACCGGCATGACCTCTCACTGCTGGCACAGCGGAACTTCCAACCCGGCTACTCCTTCATTCGTTGCAACATCGTCCTGCCGACGAAGCACTACGTCTCGGCACTCGACTTCGATCCGGATGTGATCGCCGAGATGCTGGAGGACGGTTACAACCTGCCGGTGCACGCGATCACTGCCCCGGCCGATCTCCAGCGACTCGGGATCATCGACTGATTGAGAACCTTCTCAAAGTTGCTCGAGCGCTAACGGGACACGGTTCTCAAGAGGATCCCGCCTAGCAAGAAGCCCCCGATCGAGTGATCGGGGGCTTCTGCGTTCCACCTACATCGCGCGAGGTTGACGCCTAGCTGTCGAACGCCTCGCGGGCCTGGTCTTCGGTCGTCTCGTCGTCGGGGAAGGCGTCATCGCCCGATGCCGGGGCGGCGTCCTCTCCCGAGTCGCCGTCGGCCTGCGGGTCGGCCGACCCGAGATCATCCCCCTCGACCGGCGCGGTGCCCGGCTGCTCGGCATCGGTCGGTCCCTCGCGCACCACCGCCGCGTCTTCGGAGATCTGATCGACCGCTCCGATGAGCGCGTTGCGGGTGGCCTGGAGGTTGGTGAGCGCCGACTGTGCACGGCTGACCACCGCTTCCAACTGCGCCTCGCTCGACCCGTGCTCGACCGCGAACTGGAGATCCGCGATCATCTGGCGCAACTGCGCCGTCTCGTTGGCGATCGACGTGCTCACGTCCTCGCGCAACTTGTTCGTCTCGAACACGACCTCATCGAGCTTTGCCAGCACTTCCTCCATCGTCCGCATGATCGTCGCCTGCCCTTCATGTGTGAGTGAGATGTGACCGAACACCTTGCGAAACTGCTCCCCCAAGTACGTCGTGAGCGTGCCCCACCGCTCATCCTGCACCCGCTCGTCGGACTGCTGCCGGAGCAGCAGATCGTGGAGCGCGTCGTAGGCGAACTTATTCCGGCGTTGCCGCCGACGCCACCAACCAATCATTTGATCTCCCCCTGCCGCCAGGCGCGGCGTGCTTGGATCCGCAGTTGGGCGACATGCGGATTCTTCCACGGCAGCGCCGGTCGCCCCGACGAATAGACACAGCCCTCCTCGACGTGCCACCAGCCCGTCTTCACCAGCAACCGGAACACCGGCCCCGTCCAGTGCCACCACCAGTCCCGCGCCAGTGTCTTCCACCAACGCCGGGTGAAGGGCATGAGCAGCGGTCCGGTCATGAACGCTTCCCGGCGAATGGCCCACCAGCACCACCGGATCCGCCACGGCGTTGCGAACTTGTGGGCGTTTTCCTTGTTCCACCGCACGAGTGCGATGATGTCCCACACATGGCCGCAGCCCAGGCATTCGTACGCACCGTCGAGCGGTTCGAACGGACGCCACCGATCGTCCTTGCACGTCGGGCACAGGATCGCCTTCTTGCCGTGCTTGCGCATGTACTGATCGGCTTCCGCCTCATCCTTCACACGGTGCAGCGGCATTAGGTGGTGATCTCCCCTTGCAGGGTGACATCGACGCGCTCGGGAATGGACGCGAGGTAGATCTTGGACTCGGCCGGGTCGTACTTGAGCACCGGGATCCGGTCGAGCCGCCACATCTCCACGACGTAGCTACGCATCGCTTCCGCCCACTCCAGCACCTTCCTGTCCGTCGCCGGGATCCTCAACTCGATGTCCGAGCACACATCCATGTCGTTGAGATCGACCGTGTGCAGCACCAGTTCCTTCATGACTTCTCCTTCACGGGAACGATCGGGTCGCCTTCCGGCCCGAAGAGGATAGGCGGCTTCTCGTCGGCGGTCGCGTCATCCGGCGTCACGCTCTCCAGCGGTGGAGCGGGCATGTCGAGCATGAAGTGGTACATCATCTCGCGGGGGATCGGGGCCGGGATGACGCGATAGACCTTCTTGCCCGTGCGCTTGCTGTTGCGGATGTCGTGCGGCATCGGCACGCGCAGTTGCAGCACGACGGGTTCCCCGGCGCTGATCCGCTCGATCCACGCGGCCACGAGGTTCGGCACCAGCCGCTCGAACTCCAGCTTGAGCGCCAGGTCGAACATGACGCGTGGCTGGATCTTCAGCTTGCCGTCGATGCGGGTCATCCCCGCCTCGATCATCGCCTTCTGTGTCTCGGGGCGCAGCGGCCACATGTGCGACCGGCGCTCGGCCTCGATGGCGGCTTCAGCGCTCGGCGGTGGGGTGATCTCGGTCATCGAATAGGTCCGGGCGCTCACGGCGCAGTTGGTCGAGTTGCAGGTTGACGTGATCCGGCGTCGAATGTCGGTCGCAGCCGGTGCACAGGTAATAGCCCGTCATGCGGTGGGACGGGATGAGCCGCCCCTTCGCCTTGCAGGCCGAGCAGCTAACAAACGGTCGGAGCTTGAGGGGCAACATGCGGGGTCTCCCCCTTCGCGAGCCGGTCAATGCAGTCGTAGCAGACGCGTCGATCGGACTTCCCCTGCTGGATGATCTGCGTGCACTGCTGGCACGCGGGACGGTCGCACAGCTTGCACCGCGTGCGCACCAGGCGCCCCCGCGAACTCTCACAGTGGGCCGTGCCGTTGGCGACTTCGCACAGTGCCGTCATCGAAATGCGATCCCCATGAAGATCGTCAGCACGAGCGCCCACCAGTACAGCAGCCGTGCGCCGTAGATCCGGTCCTCGGTCATCGTCCCCTCGCCTGCAAGTGATACGGCAGTTCGTGCCGCTCGATCACGACCACTTCCTCGACGCGCTCGCCGTGCCGCTTGTGGCTCTCCGCGAGTTCGCGCGAGTTGAAGAGCATGGGCGTGTGCTTCAACCGATGTCGTTTCCAAGTGCCGTCCTTGCGCCGGATGGCGAAGACGGGTGTGGACTGCACAGGACATCCTTTCCATAGGGTGCGGCATGCGCACGGGAGACCCTTACCAGGCGGTCCTTTGGCATGCAACGATGCGCCAGGATCGGGACAGCGGTCGCCCGGCTGTAGATCTGCAACGCACCGTTGCCACCGCACAGCGGGCATCGGGTAATCCACCCGAACCACCGTAGCCTCACAGCACCCCCAAGTTCTTGAGGATCTGTTCGAGGATCCAGCGTGAACGCGAATGCAGCGTCACCTTGTCGCGATGCTTGGCGTACCATTCACGAAGATCCCATGAGCCGGTGATCGCCCGACCTGCCCCGAGCCAATCCGCCACCATCTCGCGCACGAAGCGCTCGGGCATATACACCGTCTTCCCACCACCCTCGTCTTCCAAGAGGATCCAGTGTTGCCAGTGGTGCGGGTTGCGGTTGATATGAAAGAGCCAGGCACGATGGAATGCCGCTTCACGGCGATTGGCCGCAACCGCGTATCGGAAGTCGTCGTTCTCTTCGCGCTTCAGACGTGCATGCTCGCCATAGAACGTGTCCACGTACGGGAACCACTCACTCGGCCGGAACTTCGACCAGTCGTGGATCAGCAGACGCCACAGCGGCGCCTTCGTCCACCGGATCCCGGCGTAGAGCACGAACCACTTGTGCCGGATCACGTAGCGGAGATAACGAAGGTGCGCAATCACGCGGCCATCCTCCGGCTGTTGAGGCGCCGCGCTCGACTGCGCATCGCCAGGATCGCACCCTCCTCGACATAGGCGTCGAGCACACGCCGCTTGTCCGCGAACCATGCCTTGCGGCGGTTCGAGTCATCATGGAACTCGACGCCACCGCGCTCGACTTCGGCGTGGATCTCTCGGTTGAGCCGCACGATCATGAACCGCACCACCCGCAGCCGCGACCACCGGAAGAACGGATCCGACTTGACCATGAACGTTGTTCCTAGAGCAGAAGGGTTCCCCCTCCACCAGCCACTGACGCCTCTCCTCGTATTCCCCACCGGCCACCGGGTGCCGCTTCCCGTCGAACTTCCGACGCGTCCAGACAACCCACCCTGCCGACGTACCACTCGCCCCGATGTTCCGACCAATCCATTCCTGCACCTGGCGGCGGGTCCACTTGCGCGGGGCGCAGCACACCGCGCTCAACATGCCTTCCTTGAAGACACACGTATCCTTCAGGTTGTCGGGTGCCAACGGCTTCGACTTCGCCGTCTTGCGCTTGGCGTTCTTCATCGAATAGCCCATGAACGTTGTCCCTAGAGCGAAGTGTTGAGGTTGAACCCGACGACGTTGTGCCGCGCATCGAGGGTCAGTTCGAGTGGTTCGTTCCTGGCGCGGTCGAGCCACCCCGATTGCCCGCCATAGAGCGACGCGATCCCCACGAGACCGTAGAGCGGCAGCGTGACCGTGAGCACGTTGATCCCTTCGCCGGAGACGGTCGTCTCGACACCGGGTTCGGGATGCTCGCGTTGCGCATAGACGCGAACGCGAAGCCACGCCGATAGAGTGTCGGCGTTCGCCTGTGCCCGCTGAATGGTGCCGATGATCTGCATGGGGTAGAGTCTCGCAATCGGGCCGGAGGTTGCCGCCTCCGAACGGTACTCCCGCCAAGCTAGGGCCTTGTGCCAGCTAGCGCAAGAGGGGCGCCCACTGGTCGGCCATCGCGTCGGCGATCCCCTGGTAGGTCTCGCTCCGGAGCTTCCAGCGATCGGGCGACGGCGGCAGCTTGTTTTGCCCGCTCGCGGTCTGGTTGGCCCGGCGAGCCTTCCGCCCGCCCGGCAGGACAACCGTCGGCCGTAGAAGGGGGAGACCCTTCAGCCATAGACACGTCGCCTTGCTTGCATCATGGCCGAACTGCCACGGGTGAATGATCTGGTCGGGCTTGCGGATCCGTGACGAGATGCAGCCGATAGGGTTTTCCAGGGCGACGCGCGGCACGGGGGCATCGAGGAACAGCCGCACGAACTCTAACGCGTCCTCGGTCAACGCGGCGCGTTCCGGGCGGCGCTTGTTCCAGTGCAACCCGGACGAACACAGATAAGTGCAGGGCGGGAAGGCTAGCACGAGATCCCACGGCAACAGTCCGAGCACGTCCCGCACGTCTCCGGTGTAGTGCTGGCCGGGCGTCTCGCTCGGGAGAAGGTCGCAGCTATACGCGTCCAGGCCGCGCCGGGAAAAGGCATCCCGCACGCGGCCTGAAAACTCGCACGCCACCAGCACGCGCGGCCGTGCTACTTGCGCACTCCTCCGCCCAACAGCCACGCGGGCACCGCTACGAGAGTCCATAGGATGCCGGAAAGGATAGCACCGACCAGCCAGCCAAGCCAGGGCGCCCACAGTGGCGCCGTGACGACGACAGCCACAACGGCCAGAAGTTCAAGCACTGGCGCCGCCCGCGTGAACGTGGGCGACGGTCGCGGCTTGCAGGCGGTCCGCCACGGCACGCGCCGCCACGGGCGACCCGCTCGGCACTCCTCGGCGGTTGGCTTCGGCTTCAGGGTCCGTCATGCCGAGCGCCGCACAGTGCGCCGCGCGTCGCTCGTAGTCCACCAGACTGCCCGCGCCCTGGGGCACTGCCCCGTAGGTGCGCACCGTCCACCCTACAACCCGATGCGCCGCGATCATCCGACCGACGGCGCGTTGCTTGGCGCTCGTCGTCTTACTGTACGTCGTGACATTCATCAGCAACGCGCCGTCGGGTGCCCACTCAAGGAGACACGTTCGATAACTCAAGAGCTTGTGCCCGTCGGTGTGAAACGATTCCGTGCCGTAATCGGCGCGGCGCGACAGCCAGGCATCAAGGACGCGCCCGGTAGTGCCGTGCGTGCTGAAAGTTGCGTTAGGCACTGTATCCCCCACTTTCAAGAGTGTCGAGCACCGGGCCGAGATCTTCCCATAGTGCGTCAATGTCGGTGGACTCCATGAGTCGCGCGGCGGCTTCGGGTGCCACGGTGCCGCGCGAGTTGACGATAACGGCCAGCAGTGCGCCCAACAAACAAGACTCCACGGGCACCCCGTGCGGCGCGTTGCAGTTGGGGCACGTCATGAGTTCCCCCGTGCGATCATCCGGTGCAGCCGCGCCAGATAATACCGGGCGCGGGATCCGTTGGCGTTCCGTGGCTTGCGGTACTTGTCGCGCCGCGCGTACATCAGCAACGCGTCAACCTGGCGACTCGACAAGGTGAAGAAGTCCTGATCTTCCCCCACGTTGCAGAAATCAAGCACGGCGCGGGCGTGCTGCACCGCCGCGTGCACTTCCGGGCGCGTCTTCATGCTGGCACCTCCGCGCGGAGAGTGTCGAGAAGGGCGATAGCGGACTCCGCGTCCGTCTTCCACCGTGGCCGTTGCCGTTCGACCCACTCGCCGAAGATCCGCCACGCATCCGGCCACGAGTCGCGGAACGTCGAGACCAGGGCGGCAACGTTGTGGGCTTCAGTCGGGGAAATGCGGGCGTGCTTGGCAAAGACGGCCAGGCACTCGGCCGGGGTCGGGAACCGATATTCCCCGTTGTGGTGCCCCTTGCTGTTGCCGAAGTGGTAGCGCTGTCCCCCATTTTCATGCAGGGCGCCCGCCAGGAAATACCGGAGGTTGCCGCCGTCATGGCTCGGCACTCCGTCGATGTCGCACAAGTGCAGGGCGACAACCGGCGCGAGTTCCGGCCACGTCGCCAACACTTGCTCATGAATGCACCCGCCTTCCAGCCAGTCACGGCCGCGCGGCCGGGTCTCGGTGTGCCCGGTCACGGAGAAGTACGGCGCCCGGTTGCCCCGGAGGAAGTGCAAACCCGCTTCAACCGTGATAACAACCCGGCGCGTCTTCAGTTCGTGCGCATAGTGCGGGTGCAACGTCTCGGGGATCTCCCGCGTTGCCGTGAACTTGTGCGACCACTCCGGCCACGTCTTCGCGTCGCTCATGATGTCGGTTCCTCCGGTCTAGGTGTGTGCTTCACGGTGACGGATCCGCCGCACCAGGGCGGCGCGGCGCCGTCGATAGTGGCGCCAGTGCTGGCGCCGCGTCTTCGCGTCGGGCACGCGCGACCACTCGCCCGCCCATTGCGCATCAAGGCGGGCGAGTCGCGTGCACAACGTCACGAGGGGCACGGGGCGCCCGCTCATGCCGGCGCGTGCGGGTTGGGGATGCCGGCCGATTCCAGCACGTCGGAAACCCACGCGTTGAACTCATGCCCGGCCACGTCGCGCGACCCAGTGCGCCACAGTTCCACGAGGTTGCCGCCGCTATCGAAGCCCGCGCCGATTCCGCGCGGCAGTTGCGCGAGATCCGAGCACGGCCACCAGGACCCCGGCCGGTGCGCCCACTCCCACAGTTGCCGCGCCGTGGCCGTCACGGAGAAGCCCGCGCCGGGCACGTCCGGGTTAGTGGTCACGGTGCCGTAGGGCGTGCGGTGGCGCTTCACTTGGCACACTCCGGCCGGGTGCACTGCACATCATCCGAGAGTCGGCCGGTGCCGCCGCACAGTGCGCACACCGGGGCGCCCGCCAGGACGGCCGCGCGTGCCGCCTTCTCGGCGCGACGGATCTCGGGAATCGTCACGGTTTGCCCGTGCGTGCCCGTCATGAAGTTGTAGCGCTCGGCGAACTCTTGCGCCCACTCGTTGCAGTCGATGTCTTCTAGAAGACAATCGGCGGACCCTAGATAGTCGATCATCTCGCCGAGTCGCTTGCCGAAGCGCCGCCACCGGCCCAGGTCGGGCGCCGTCCACTCGCGCGGGTCGCCGATACCTTCCACAATCAGCCAGCCACCGCACCGGCCACTAGAATACACCTTGACGCGGCTCCACCCCTTCCAGATTTCCGCCGCGATCTCGCCCGCGTCTTCCCAGAAGCGTTCACGGGCCGACTCTAGGGCGAACTCTACCGCCTTCTCGGCGACTTCCTCCGTGCACCCGTGCTTGAGCATGACGGCCGCAACGACGGGGTGATAGTTCCAGTGGTCCTTGACGTTGTAGGCGGGCGACTCGCGCCGTCCCATATGGCCGTGCATCTCGACATCATCCCGCGTCGCGCAGTAGTTGCGCCGGTGCCAGTTCGTGCGGCTCTTTCGCGTGCTCATGAGTGCGGTTCCTCCGGTCTAGGTAGTGGGTTATCCGATCATGCCGGGCGTGCGGGCGGCAGTCCATGCCGCGTTCCACAGTGCGGTCACTCGGTCGGTCATGCCTTCCGCCCGGTGCCATGCCCCGATGCGCACCCCGGCCGCGTGCATCACCTCGTTGGCGTCGCAGTAGTCGTGCGACGCACACACCGGGGACGGTCCCGCCTTGTAGTTGCGAAGACGCATAGCGCTGACCTTCTCCGGGCCGAGATGTGCCCGGAGTGCATCCGTGAACGCGTGCGCCAGTTGGGCGGGCGACACGTTGGCCGTCAGTCGATCCGTGGCGCGTTCCTCGTCTTCCGCGCGTTGCACAAGCTGCAAAGGCGCCCGGCCGGTGCCCCGGCAATCGCGGCACTCGGTGCCATTGTCGTTCGTGCCGTGGCCGTCGCACGCGGTGCAATCCACCGTCGAGAAGCACCAACCCGCGCCGCGAAGGTCGATCCACTCGCGGCCGTCCGGGGTCGTCACCTTGTCGAAGGTGTACGGCTCGTCCCGCTCATCCGCTTCGACGGTCACGGTGTCGGCCG
>CALJKZ010000176.1 GCA_937983085.1 uncultured Gemmatimonadales bacterium | reverse complement strand
GGCTGGCTGGCCAATCCGCGAGACGAGCGAGGATGGCCGTCGGCCACCGGAGCTCCATCCGGCCGTCCCGATCGGAGGGTCCGGGCCGCGAAAGCGGTCCCGGGCCCTTTTACATGGTACCCCGGGAGAACCGGCGACCCGCCTCGCGGAGCGAGGCGGGTCGCGCTGACCTTGCTTCGACCCACCCCCGCGACGAACACTGCAAGCATGTCGCTCCGTCTCGCTGTACCGCTCCTCGCCTTCCTGTATGCCGCGCAGGCCGCCGCCGCTCAGGCTACTCCGCCCGTGCCGGACTCTCGCGACGAGGTCGCACCGACGGTCTCGTCACAACCGCGAGTGACGTTGTCATGGACGGAGGCGCCGCTCCGAGACGTGCTTCGAGCCTTCGCCTTCTATTCCGGCCGCTCCATCGTGGCGGGCTCGGGTGTCGACGGGGTGTTCGTCACGGCCGACATCCGAGATGAGCCTTGGGACCTGGCGCTCCAGGCCATCCTCGAGTCTCGAGGACTGGCGGCCGAGGAGAACGAGGAGGGGATCATCCGGGTCGCGTCCTATGCCGAGCTCGCCTCTCGCGAGCGGGTGCAACCCATCGTGACCCGCTCCTACCGCATCGCCTACGCCCGCGCCGGTGAGATGCAGGCCACCCTGGCGCCGCTGCTCACCGAACGCGGCAGTGTCAGTGTCCTCGAGAGCGCGAACACGATCGTCGTTTCGGACGTGGAGCGGGTGCATCGGGTGGTGAGGCGGCTGCTGGGGCGCTAGGGTGGCCCCCATGTCTGATCTCTCTCTCTCGGACCGCGGCGCCCGAGCGGCCTCCACACCACTCCGAATCGACTACGCCGCCTTTCGCGAAGCCGAGGCGGATCTGTTCGACCCCGCGAGCAACCCGGCGGGGAAGATCCCACTCAACATCGCCGAGAACCGCCTCAGCTGGCCGGAGCTCCGAGAGCGTATTGAGCATGTGACCCGGGAGCAGTCCATCGGCGATTGGGTGCCCGGCTACACCTCTACGCGCGGTGCGCCGGAGTTCCGGGAAGCCCTGGCGTCGTTCCTCTCTGATCACCTGACGCACTGCCCCATGGATCCTGAGCGGATCGTCGTGTCGGCGGGCGCGACGAGCGTCATCGAGATGACGGCGCTTGTCCTGGCGGAGCCGGGCGACGTGGCCGTGATCCCTGCGCCGTGCTATCCGGTTTACGAGCGTGACATCGCCAACGTGGCGGGGATGGAGCGCTACGATCTCCAGACCCGCACGGCAGTCGGGAAGCTGGCGGACGCGACGGAGTTCTCCACGGACGATCTGGACCGTGCGTTCGGTGAGATCGAAGCGGCGGGCAAGCGCTTCCGCATGCTCATCCTGACGACGCCCAACAACCCGACGGGAGGAATCCTGTCCTTGGCTCGCCTGGAGGCCGTGGCCGACTGGTGCATCGCGCGCAGGGTCCACTTCGTCGTCAATGAGATCTACGGCCTTTCCTTGATCGACACCGATCACCCGGAGATCCGGGACGACTACTCCGAGGACGTGGCGTTCGAGTCGTTCGTGCCCATCATCGAGGATCGGGACGGCGACTATCTCCACCTCTGGTATGCGCTGTCCAAGGACTTGGGGATCTCGGGCCTTCGGGTGGGCATGGCCTACTCCCGCAACGAGCGGTTTCTCACCGGCTACGCCAACCTGAACCTCACCCACTCCATCTCGAACCACACCCAATGGGTGCTGGGGCAGGTGCTCACCGACCGTCCCTTCATGGAATCCTACGTCGCACGCAATCAGGAGCGGCTCACGGAGGCCTACGCGTGCACCGTGACCGCCCTGCGCGACATGGGTGTTCGGTACGTGGCGAGTCGAGGCAGCCTCTTCGCCTGGATCGACCTGTCCGAGTTCCTCACCGAGCTGTCCGAGGCGGGCGAGCTCGCTCTCTGGGACGAGATTTTCCGCACGACAGGGGTGCTTCTCACGCCCGGAGTCGGCTTCGGGCACGAGGGCCACGGGCTATTCAGGGTGGTGTATCCGTGCGTCTCGCGGCGGGCTCTGACGGAGGCATTGGAACGGCTGGCCCGATTCGTCGCAGAGCGACGCTCGGATAACAGCCAGGTAATGGCGACCTCGTAGGGTGAACCCGGGTTCTTGGCGCTCGGATGCGAAACATCGTATAACGGAGCGTCGCTTCGTCCCCGCCAGCGGAGGTCGACACGCTTGAACACGCGCATTCTTCTCGATCACGAGCCCGTCGCAGACGGTGGCTTCTACGTGCGTGCGGTGCTCATCATCGAAGGGTCATTGCCCGCGGCGCGGGGACGAGAGCCGGGCCGGGTGTCCCGCAGCGTCGAGGCGGCTCATCGTCTCTCGGCCACCAACGTCCGCGTGAGGGTTCGACCGGGCGCCGACGCTGACTTCATCCAGATGCGCCACACCTTCGACAGTCAGGGTGACGGAGACATCCTCACGGTCGACGTGGGAAACGTCCACTGTCTCGACCAGATCAGGATCCGCATGGAGGCCCTCGTGGGCGCTCGCGCCGATCATCGGGACGCCGACGTGGCTACGCTCATCGTCCGATCCGAGGCGTCGGAAGAGGGCGAGACGTCGCTGGAGACCGTGGTGCTGCCCGTCCGCCTGTCGGTGGATCGCGGGGGCTGGGTGCGGCCCATCGTGTCCCGGGCTCCGCTGGTGACGCTGCCCGAATAATCGACGTCCCCCGTGCGCCCGTCGAGGCGCGGGGTCAACGGTGGTCGCGGGCCGCTTGGCCCAGGATCCATCCCTCCACGGTCCGAACCTCCCGGGTGTCGGGTGCTCCCGGTGGTCGATGCCCCGTCGCCACTTCGATCATGGAGAGGAGGCCGAGCATGGCATCGAAGGGATCGTCGGCGTGCGTGCTCGGACCGAAGCCGTCCGCGAGTCTGTGGTGGAGCGCCCCGTCGAAGGTCACGAGCCTCCGTTCTGCCCATCGCTCGATGCGGTCCTTCTGTGCGAGCCGGCCCTCTCGCGTCCGCTTGCTCCACCCGCGGCCAGGCGGTCGTAGACCCAGGTGGAGGCAGGCTTCGGCAGGGTACGTCTCGGCGATGACGATGCCGCCTTCGGAGACGAGGGCGTGAAGGCGCCCGTCGAACGGCCAGATCGACACGGCGAGCTCATCGTCGATCAATCCCGGGGCAATGAGATCCCGCCAGGCGACGATGGCTGCTTTTCCGACCTGCTTGCCGCCGAGAGTCCAGAAGAGGGGAGACGCGGCACCTCGGTCGGCGGTGGCCGCGTCGCAACGGCGTAGCAGGTGGGACATGTCCTGGACCCCGAGCCCGTCGAGAAGGTGTCGCTGCCGGGTCCCGCCGGGTCGCATGGGGTAGAAGGGTCGGGTGAGGGAGATGTCGTCGGGCGTGGAGCGCACGGTGTAGAAATCCCCCCACCGTCCCCGGCCGAGTCGGGGCAGAAGCCCAATGAAGTCGTCGACGCCTGCTCGTCGCGCATAGTCGGCCGGAAGACCGATGGGGACGTCCAAACCGAGTAGCACGGGCGCGCCGCGAGCGCGGCCATGCAGCCGGACGAGGAGGCTCGTCGGATCGCCGACGGGCTGAGGTGCGCCGACCCGGTATCGTCCCGACGGCTCCGGTTCCGCCACGCACGTCCACCGCTTTCGGGGTTCGGACCCCCAGTCGGCATGAACGAGAATCGGAGACCCTGGCAGCCCTCCTTCGCGTTCGCCGGTCAGAAGGGGCCCTCGCGGCTCAGGAGCGTGGCGACCCGCGCATCGGCCAGCGCCTCGGAGAGGGCCACGGGTACGCCGTCCACTCGGACGGTGTCCCACACCAGGCGAATCCCGTGGCTGTAGTCCACCCAGTCGTCCGTATGCCCCAAGTACAGCCGCTGGATGGGCTCACCGGTCAGATAGTGCCAGCCGTAGATGGCCACGCGCCCCGGCTGCTCCAGGAGACGCGGGGTTTGGACCACGTCCTTCTTGTGACCGGCGACGAGAGCGCCGGGTGCGGGCGCAGCCCGTTCTCTCTGCCGTTGGACCTTCCGTTGGTGGTCCTCGAAGACGGGCACCGTGGTCATGAGCCGGTTGGGCGGGATGGGCGTCGGGCCCAGACGTACCTCGGCGGCCTCCCAGGCTGCATCCACCATGGCCGTCGTGGGCAGGGAGGTCCCTGTAAGCGTGCCGATGCGCTGGGCCACACCGGGCGAGAGGGGGATCCGAAGGAAGTCGTCGTCGGAGCCGACGGCGAGATAGTCGGGTGCCACCCAGAAGGTGACCGTGCGTTGGTCTCCGTCGACGTCTCCCGAAACGGTCACGGGCTTCAACTCGCGAAGCCAGTCTGGAACGTTGCCTGCGGCAACCTCCCGGTACACGTGCGCTTCCCGGGCTTCCAAGTCGAGGTGGCGAAGCGCGCGCCCGAGTTCCGAACCCGTGAGTGCATCGACGTCTCGGTCGGGGAGGAGAAGACGAGGCCGCTCGTCGCCGCCGCACGCGGCGAGGAGCACGGCCAGGACGAGGGCCGCACGGAGGGTGAAAGGGGTCACGTGGATCGTCCGCACGACGGCTGCCCAGAAACCGCGGCCTACCGGGACGTGCGCTTGGTCGGCTTCGGCTTCAGGCTCGACACGTAGTCGTAGCTCCGCGCGAGGTAGGGTGCGAGCGCTTCGGCATTCTCCAACAGATCGTCCGGTACGGTGACGTACTCTTTCATCACCGTGCCGTATGTGAGTAGCAGCTCAGTTTGGAAGTCGGCCAGGAAGGCCTCCCGTGCTTCGGGAGGCAGCCGGATTCCAAGCTTCCCCTCGGTGGAGAACATGGTGAACATGTGCCCGTTCACCGAGGTGTAGAGCAGGTTCTTACCCTTCAGCTCGATGTTCGGGTGGGTGTCGAGAAGGCGCGTGTACGCCGCCTTCTGCGCGTCGGTGACCTGGACCTTGCTCATGTCGTCCAACATGGGTTCTGGCCGTGCCCCGCGCGAGGCGACCTTCGCCAGGCGGTCCTCGATGATCGTCTAGCGACCCTCTGCCACCGTCCCACGCTTGGGCAGGGCTGGG
>CALJKZ010000175.1 GCA_937983085.1 uncultured Gemmatimonadales bacterium | reverse complement strand
AGATTCGCGAGCTCGCCGCCGAGGTCGACCGGGCTGGGAGCACCCTGGTTCTCGCTGACACGTCGGACGTCATGGCCCGCCACGCCCGGGAGATCGGGCTCATTCGATAGGCGACGGCGGCCACTTCTCGGCCGCTCCTCTTGCCGCGATATTTTTCGCTGCCTCCCTCATTCGCCGGGAGCGCCGAGCGCGCCTCAGACGCACTCGCCTCCCCGGTCGGGTAGGGCAGGAAGAAGCGCCCGCAGGTCGCGGGTGATCTTCCCGTCACGTTCGATCAACGAGTTCAGTCATGCCGCTTTTGCGCGGCGTTGCCGGCGTCGTCGCTGCCGGCCTCATCGCCGCCTGCGCCACCACCGGTTCCACCCTGGGGAGTGGGGTCGGAGATCGCTTCATCGAGCATCCCCCGTTCTATGCCGGCGCCGAACCCGCGTCGTTTGTCCGTCCGGTCGGTTTCCTGCCGGTGGTGTACCAGAGGGGAGCCTCCCAGCCCGACATCTTCGATCCTGAGCTTTCATCCGAGTTGCAGAGGCTCCTCGACGAGATGACGGATCATGTGGGCACGGTGCATCCGCACCTCCGCCCCCTTTCGGTGGGTGGAGGCCTGCCCACAGGGGCGCCCGACGTCATGTTCGGCTGTCCCACGGACTCCGGGTTCTCGGACGACGACTGCTCCGAGCGCGAGAGCGAGGCTCTCGGGCGTGGCAGCCAACCCATGCGGTTGGCCGTCGGTCGCCCGTCTCCCGAATGGGTGGCGGGGATCGGTCGGGCCATGGGAGAGGCGGGGGTCGATCAAACCCTGGTCCTCACCGTGGAGGTCGGCCAGTACTGGATCCGGCAGCGAGGCTTCAGGGGCACCAAAGAGGTGGAGCTCGGCACGGGCTACACCGTGCGCTTTCCCTGGCTCACGTCCCTGGAAGGGCCCGTCGCGGTGGTACAGGTGACGGGCGCCCTCATGGGGTCCGACGGGAAGGCGATACGTATCGGGGCCGAAGGGATGCTCGCGCGGCGCACGCCCATGAGGGTCAGCGCCCTCGGAGCGACAGCCCTGGTCACGGACGAGGAGATCGCCGAGCTGCGACACCTCCGAAGGGACGACCGCCCGGGTCACCCGCTGGTCTGGCAGGAGGCTGTGCGCCTGCTGGTGACCCAGCTCACGGGCGCGACGACGCAGTAGCGACTTCCGGCTTTCACCCTGCGAATTCATTCACGCAACGATGGACATGAAGTCGAGCGCAGCCCTTCGGGCCGGGCCGCTCCGTTCCCTTCCGATTCTGGTGGTTCTCGCTCTCTTTGCCTGTGGCGAATCCACCGCGGGTCCCGAGGCCCCTGTGGCCTCCATCACCGTCACCCCGCCCGACGTCGACCTGATGGTGGGAGACACGGTTCGGTTCAGGGCCGTGGCCCTCTCCTCCCGTGGCGACGCACTACCGGGTCGCACCTTCGTCTGGGCGAGTGACCGTGTGGATGTCGCCACCGTGGACGACGCCGGGTTGGTCACGGCCCACGGTGCCGGACGCGCCACCATCTCGGCGACCGCCGGCGGCCGCATGGGCTCGTCCGTCGTCGACGCGACGGTGGCCCCGACCATGACGCCGGAGTTGACCACCCTCACACCGGCGACCATCCAGGCGGGTTGGAGCGCGTTCACCCTCGTCGTGAGGGGAACGCACATTGCGCCTCAGGCGCGTGTGACCTGGAATGGAGTGCCGCTCGAGTCGTTCTTCGTGAACTCCACGGAGATCCACGCCACGGTATCGTCCACCTACGTGGCCGAGGAGGGGAGCGCAGCGGTTCGCGTGGAGACCCCGATGCCCGACCCGCGAACCTCGAACGAGTTGCCGTTCACCATCTTCTCACGGCCGGCCTCGTCCGTAGATCTCCTCCTCTCGGGCAACGCGACCGTCCTGGGCGACCGCCTACCCCTCCGTGCCGTCGCCCGGGACCAATTCGGAGAGGTCATCGAGGGCAAGCGCATCACGTGGACATCCAGCGACTCGCTGGTGGCCAAGATCGAGGCTGGCTACGTGCGCGGCGTATCGCTGGGAACCGTCGAGCTCGTCGCCGAAGCCTACCCGACCTCGGGGCGGATGCTCTTTCATGTCGTGGACGCTCCGGTGGCCGAGATCGGCTTTCAGATGCAGCCGGCGGGCGCCTACCCGGAGCTCTTCCGTCGTCGTCTTGACCCTCCGGAAGGCGTCCGGCGCGTCTTCGCGCCTGGGACGTACGGGCGGGACCTGGCTTTGTCTCCCGACGGAACGCGGTTCGCATACGTCGGCCGCGACGGCGCATCCAACGAGGACATCTACGTGGCGGACGTCGACGGTACCAACGTCGTTCGTTTGACCAACGATCCTGCGGTGGACGATCAGCCCGTGTGGTCGCCGGACGGTGAGGCCATCGCCTTCCGGAGCTATCGACAGGGCAAGTCGGACATCTTCGTCATGAACGCCGACGGATCGGACCAACGGAACCTGACCCACGCGTCGGTCTTCTTTCCCGAGGAACACAACGTCGACCCGGCATGGTCACCCGACGGGACGACCCTCGTCTTCAGCCGAGGCTTCGGCCTGGGCCAGTCGTTGTACAAGATCGACGCGGACGGATCGGACCTCCGGCTCTTCCTGGAGTGGTCCGGCATGGACCTCGTGGAGGTCGCTTGGTCGGTGGACGACGTCCTCGCGTTCCGTCGCGTCGATCGGGCGTCGGGCACGGCGAGCATCGAGTTCGTTTCGGGCACCACCGGCGAGACGATCTACTTCTTCTGGCCTGTCCACGCAGGGGCCCGGACGCCGGTGTTCCTGGGTGGGGGCTGGCTCGCGGTCAGCGCGCCGGTGCATCCCGAGTCGACTCTCCCCACCATCGCCCTCCACCACCTGCATCAGGGGTACCTGGTGGTGCCCATGGGTCAGGAGTTCGGCGGCCTCCAAAACCCGAGGGTGCTGGTGCGATAGAAGAGAATGCGGGATGTTGGCGCCATGATCAGACTCAGCGCGCTCGTCATCCTGCTTCTTGCGTCAGCGGTAGCCCCCGTCTCGGCCCAATACGACGTCGTCCTCCGGGGCGGTCGGGTCATGGATCCCGAGTCGGGTCTCGACGCCGTCATGAACGTCGGGATCACTCAGGGTCGTATCGAGGCCATCACCGAGGCGGAGATCTCGGGGCGGGAGGTCGTGGATGTCTCGGGCCACGTAGTGGCTCCCGGCTTCATCGACCTCCATGCCCACGGGCAGGACCCGTTCAGCCGCGACCTCCAGGTGCGGGATGGCGTGACCACGGCGCTCGAGATGGAGGGCGGCGTCTGGCCCGTCGCCGACTGGTACGCCCAGCGGGAGGGACAGTGGCGGATAAACTTCGGCGCCACGACCAGCTATGGGGCGGCCCGGGGGATGGCGGTCGGAGGGAATGGTGAGGGTGTGCGGCACGACGCGGCATTGCCGGAG
>CALJKZ010000174.1 GCA_937983085.1 uncultured Gemmatimonadales bacterium | reverse complement strand
CGTCGAGGATCTCTCGGGAGACATGGACCTCGAGACGTCCATGTCCTTCGATACAGGTGGGTTCGACGTGGAGGGCGACTCGTCCCTCGACCTCGAGCGGCCCATGTCCGAGTTCAGCCCCGACGAGCCGCCGTCATGGATGGAAGAGGACGAGGCTGCCGGCGACGGTGTTCTCGACTTCTCATCGGTCAGCGCCGCGGCGGAGGACGAGGGCGAGGTCGAGGTGCCGCTCCGGGAGCGTCGCACACCGCGCAACAAGCCGTCGCCGCCCAAGCATCGCAAGCAGCGGAACCTGGCGCTTCCCATCGTCCTCGTGGTCCTCGCCCTGGCCGTGGGTGTCGGCGGGTACGCAGCCTGGCCGCTCATCAGTGAGCAGTTGGCTTCGGGTGGAGAACCGGAAGTTCCCGAGGTCTATCTGCCGCCGCTGTCGGAGGATCTGATGCCGGTCATGCGTGAGGCGTCGGCGGCGGCGCTGGCGGCCGCGTTCGAGGATGCCCGTGCGGCGTGGGCCCAGTCGAATCCCGTCCAGGAGCCCCCGGCGGAGTGGCTCGAAGGTGTCTACCTGGCCAATGCCGGCAACTACCCGGCGGTGGGAGACTTCTGGAGCGGGATGGCCGACTTCGCCGACCGCGTTCGGGCCGTCGACCTGGCGACCTTCGACGCGGCGCTGGAGGCGGAACTCCAGTCACGAGGGATGGTGGCCGAGCAGATGGCCGCCGTGCGCGAGCGGGCCGACTCGGGGTTCGTCGCGGCGACGCCCGAGCGCACGGCCGTGTACGACAGCTTCGAGGAACTCGTCGGCGCGGCCCTCGACTTCCACGAGCTCCTGGAGGCGAGCCAGGCCCAGATCGAGAACGAGCCGGCGGCGGCGGTCACCACCGACCCCATCCTCGAGGTGAACCCGGCCACGCCGGCCATCCGAGAAGCCATGGAGGGCCTGTTGGACGACGTCCTGGCCTCGCTTGGGAATCTCCAAGCCCTGGGCGGGTCCGACGGCGTCACCGCGGAAGGCCTACGCTCCGGCCTGCGGGTCAGGATCCAGGAGGTGGGGGTCCGATAGACTCCTCGTCGATGACCGTCCGCCTGGATCCGAGGTCGTAGACGCTCCCGGGGCCCAGCCACCGAAGGGGAATCAACGTCAACGGGTCGGTGATGTCGTAGATGGCGACGCGATCACCGACGACCCGGGCGATGTCTCCGGCGACGACGATGGCCGCGCCCTCGTTGAGCCCGATGCCCAGGACGTGGGGCGCGCGCCGGAGCACCTCGAACATCTCGTACTCGCGGCCCCGCTGCATGAGGTGCTGGTCCAGCGCCACGTTCCGCAGGAAGCCGAATCCTTCGGCGCGTTCGGTGGCGATGATCTCGCCGTTGAACTCTCCTCCCCGCAGCAGGAAGGACGCCAGCGCCGACGCTCCGGCCGAGTTGCCCCCGATGACCCCCCCGCGGTCGAGGACCTGAGCCAGTCTGCGGTGGGTCTCGGTCCCGAGGTAGACGTCCACAAGACGCCATTGGTGACCTCCCGAGAACCAGACGCCGGTGGCATGGTCCAGTGGCGCGGCGAAGGCATCGAGGTCGGCGACGGAGCGGCTCCGGGTGTGGAGAACCTCGAGGTGCACGGCTCCGGCTTCCTTCAGCCTCTCGATCGCGGTCCAGCCGTCGTGGGAGCCGTACTCGGTGCCCGCCGTGGGAATGAGGACGATCCGAGCCTCGGGGCCTCCGGCGAGTTCGACGAAGCGCTCGAACACCATGGGATCCAGGCGACCGCCACCGCCGGCGACGATGGCGCCGCGCGCAGGACCGACACAGGGACGCTCGCACGCCTGGGCGGCGGACGGCTGGAAGGCGCCCGACATGACCGTGCCGGCGACGAGCGTCGCAGCGACGGTGATTCGGGTCCGGGTCGTCCCGGCATGTAGCCCGCCTGGCCCTGACTTCCTACAAGTGGGGGTTCTCGCCCGAGGCGTGGTCCGTGATGTCGTGTACGGCGGTGAGCTCGGGAACCGCCTCGCGCAGCATCCGCTCGACACCCTGCCGCAGGGTCATGCGGGAGAGTGCACACCCTTGGCATCCGCCGCCCATCTCGACGTAGATCTCCGTTTCCTCCACGTCGACGAGGGCGATGTTGCCCCCGTGGGCCGCGATGGCGGGATTGACCTGGCTGTCCAGGACCTCCCGCACCTTGTCGGCGATGGGGCCGGTGGGGGCCTCACGGGCTTCCCCCGGGCGTGACGGAAGTGCTCCGTCCGCCGGACGGACCTCGAAGCCGCTCTCGTTGACCCGCTCCACGAAGTCGATGGTGGCTCCGTCGACCAGAGCCACGTCGTCTTCGTTGACGAACACCTGAATGCCTTCGCCATCGAGGGGGCGTTCTTCGTCCAGACGTTCCGACGAGGCCACCAGGGACAGGTCAAAGGTAGGCGCCGTCCTGGGGCCTCCCACGCGGATCCGGAGCGCTTGGCCTTCATCGTCACCGAGAAAGGACGTCAGCATCTCCCGGGCGCGGTCGGTGAAGGTGATCATGGAGCAGACTTCCCGTTCTTCGACATGGTACGAGGCATTGGGTACGCTCAAAGATACACCGGTGCAGCGCGCGAGTTCTAGCTTCCCGCCGGGCGTTGATCGCCCTGGATGGCCCGGGTACCTTTCGCGCCTCCGACGCGCCGCCAACTTCCTAAATCACAAGACGTTCCATGTCTGACGCCGACCTGATGGACAAGCTCGTTTCTCTCTCGAAACGACGCGGATACATCTTCCAGTCCTCCGAGATCTACGGCGGGACCGGTTCGGTGTGGGACTACGGTCCGCTGGGCGTCGAGCTCAAGCGAAACATCAAGGACCGGTGGTGGTCCTCCATGGTGCACGAACGGGAGGATATCGAGGGGCTCGACGCGGCCATCCTCATGCATCCGCGGGTCTGGGAGGCTTCGGGCCACGTCGAAGGCTTTACCGACCCGCTGGTGGAGTGCACGAACTGTCACCGCCGGTTCCGGGCCGACATGCCCGAGGTGGAGGGGGGGCAGTGCCCCGTCTGCGGCACCAAGGATGCGTTCACCGAGCCGCGGATGTTCAACCTCATGTTCAAGACGTTCATGGGGCCGGTGGAGGACTCGTCGGCGACGGTCTACATCCGACCGGAGACGGCTCAGGGGATCTACGTGAACTTCCTCAACGTCCAAGGGGCCGCGCGTCAGAAGGTGCCGTTCGGCATCGCTCAGATCGGGAAGGCGTTCCGGAACGAGATCACGCCCGGGAACTTCATCTTTCGCACGCGGGAGTTCGAGCAGGCCGAGATGCAGTTCTTCGTGAAGCCCGGCGACGACGACGAGTGGTTCGAGCGCTGGATGCAGATCCGCATGGATTGGCAGAAGGATCTCGGAATCAGGCCGGAGAAGCTGCGCTTCCACGAACACGGACCCGACGAGCTCGCCCACTACGCGAAGAAGGCCTTCGACATCGAGTACGAGTTCCCCTTCGGCTGGAAGGAGTTCGAGGGCATCCACAACCGCACGGACTACGATCTGGCACGGCACCAGGACTTCTCGGGGAAGCGGCTCGAGTACATCGACGCGCCCACCAACGAGCGCTTCGTGCCGTACGTGGTGGAGACGTCCATGGGCGTCGATCGCACGCTCCTCGTGGTCCTCGCCGACGCGTATCGCGAAGAGGAGGTCGACGGCGACACGCGGGTGGTCTTGAAGCTCCATCCGCAGATCGCGCCGACGAAGGTCGCCGTCTTCCCGCTGGTGAAGAAGGACGGCATGCCCGAGATCGCTCAGAAGCTGGCCGACGATCTGCGAAAAGCCGCCATTCCGTCGTTCTACGACCAGTCCGGTGCCATCGGGCGCCGGTACCGTCGGCAGGACGAGGTGGGCACGCCCTGGTGCGTCACCGTCGACGGAGAGACCAGCGAGGAAGGGACCGTCACCGTTCGGGACCGGGACTCCCTCGAGCAGGTCCGGGTCGGGACCGATCAGGTCGTGGAGTGGGTGCGCGACCAGCTCTCGTAGAACCGTCGCGGAGCGCGTTGCGACCCTCGAAGCAACATCGAACCAATCTCCGATTCACCCGACTGACGACATGGACGACATCACCATCTACGCCGCCGGCGAGATCCATTCCGAGTGGCGGGACGACCTCCGTGACCATCTCGAGGAGCTCGGCGTCGACGCCGAGGTGGTGGGGCCTCAGGAGGTTCACGAGCGCTCCGACGACATCGGCGAGGACATCCTCGGCGAGCAGCCTGGGGCCCGCTACCGGGACCTCATGGGCGCGCGGGTGAACACGCTGCGGACGCGCGTCCTCATGCAGCGGGCCGACATGTGCGTGGCCTACTTCGGGCCCAAGTACAAGCAGTGGAATACGGCGAGCGACGCCGGGGCGGCCGTCGCCTCGGGCCTCCCGTTGGTGCTGGTCCGGGCCGAGGAGCACATCCACGCTCTGAAGGAGTTGGACGCGCTGGCCACCGTCACCGTCGAGACGCTGGAGCAGGCCGCCCAGGCCATTGCCTACATCTTCGAGTAACGCAGCGGCGTCCCGCGGTAGACCCGGCCTGCGACGACCCGTATACTCGTCGCCGCCGACCCCCTGACCCACGGAGATGCCCGTGTCGTCGAAGTCCGAAGTCTTCAGCTCCCGTTGGGGCATGCTCCTCGCCATGCTCGGAATGGCGGTGGGCACGGGCAACATCTGGCGCTTCCCACGCATCGCCGCCACGAACGGGGGTGGCTCCTTCCTCGTCGCATGGGTGGTCTTTCTCTTCGCGTGGTCGGTGCCGCTCCTCATCCTCGAGTTCGGAATGGGGAAGGCCACACGAAAGGGCGCGGTCGGTGCCTTCGCCAAGACGCTGGGACCGGCGTTCGCGTGGATGGGCGCGTGGATCGCCTTCGTGGCGACGGCCATCATGTTCTACTACAGCG
>CALJKZ010000173.1 GCA_937983085.1 uncultured Gemmatimonadales bacterium | reverse complement strand
CCCCTAGCGCCACCACTCGTGGAGCGAGCCCAACAACCAGCTGAGCGGAAGCGCGACGGCCACGCCCAGCACCGTGAGTCGCAGGGCGTCGGTGACGATGAGTCGCGAGGCGTCGATCCGGGGCGCGCCCAGGGCCATTCGGATTCCCACCTCCTTGGTGCGAGCCTGGACGGAGAAGGCGAGGACACCGTAGATGCCGATCATCGCCAGCCCTGTGGCGAAGAGGGCGAAGGCCGCCCCGATGGACGAGAGGAGCCGCTCGAAGACCAGCAGACGGTCGATCTGTTCATCGAAGGTGCGCATGTCCGATACGGTGAGAACCGGATCGAGGTCGGCGACGCGGGCTCGGATGGCGGGGCCGACCTCTGCGAGGGGCAGACGGGACCGGGCGTAGAACGTTGCGCCCGTCCGGACCTGCGAGAGGATGGGGAAGTAGATCTGCGGTTCGGGATCGCGAAGTCGATGCTCGGCGAAGTCCTCCACGACGCCGATGATCTCCATGCGGAGGGTGGCCCGGTCTTCCCGGGTGAAGTCGATGCGGACTCCGAGGGGTTCTTCGTCCGGGAGGTATCGGTCCACGAAGGACTGGCTCACGATGGTCTTGTCCCACGCCCATTCGTCCCCCGCCGTCCGATCGGCCTCGTCGAAGTCCCGACCGCGAACGATGTCGACGCCCAACAGGTCGAAGTAGCCGGGCGTCACCGCATTCATGGGGAGGTACAGGTCGGTCTCGAATCGACCGTCCCTGGCGTCGACGTACATGCTGTTGCCCCAGCCGGACCCGGTGAGCATGGGCCACACCGCCATTCCCGCCGATTCGACGCCCCCGACTCCGCGGGCGGCCTCGAGGATCTCTTCGAGCCGCTGCTTCGCCTCGACGGGTCCGTACCCGTCGTTGCCGGGATGGACGGCGAAGGTGATGAGCTGGTCCGTGGCGAACCCGGGGCCGCCGGCACGCAGGGTGGCAAGCGTCGACGCGAAGAGGCCGGCGGACATGAGGAGGACGAGGGCGAGTGCGACCTGCCCCACCACGAGCGCGCGCCGGAGGCGAACGCCGCCCGCAGTGCCCCGCGAGCGCAGGGCGCCCATGGGCTGGGTGGATGCGGCGAACCACGCCGGGCCGATTCCCGAGAGGACTGTGGCCACCAGAGCAATGAGGAGCGCCCCGATCAAGGTGCGGCCGTCCAGCGTGGCATCGATAGCCATGCCCGTCCCCCCCACCTCCAGGTAGGCAAGGATCCACCGGCCGATGACGGGCGCCATGAGGACGCCCAACGCGCCCCCCACGAGCGCTAGCAAGCCGGACTCGACGAAGCGCTCCGTCATGATCCGGCCTCGCGAGGCGCCCAGGGCCGTCCGGACGGCGGTGTCCCGGTAGCGCGCCACGGCTCGCGCCAGTGACAGATTCGCCACGTTGAGACACGCCAGAAGAAGGAGAAGGAGGGTGGCGAAGGACAGAATCATGACAGGCTCGGTCAGCTCGTAGGAACGGGCCGCCTGACCCGATCCGCCGTCCAGAAGCGCGAGTCGCGACTGCAGGTAGGCGCCGATCTCCGACTCTTCCCGGTCTCCGGGCCAGCTCGCGTGCTCCATGTCGGTGCGGAGGTATCGTTGGAACCACGGTTGAATGGCGTCCTCCGCGTCGCGCTGGGACACCCCCGGCGCCAGACGGGCGAACACGTGCTGGAACCGAACGCGTGGCTGGTCCAGGTCACCCCATGCGTGGATGTGGTCGTTCATCATCATGGAGGTCCATGCGACGGGGACCACGCTCCAGTCCGTTCCGTGAAACTCCTCGGGGGCCACGCCCACCACGGTGAAGGGCCGCTGATTGATGACGAGTTCACGCCCCACTACGTCGGGGTCGGACGCGTACCGGGTCGACCAGAAGGAGTGGGACAACACGGCCACGGGGTGCCCGTCGAGAACGACGTCGTCGCTCGGATCGATCAATCGGCCCAGGTGGGGCCGGATGCCCATGGTCGTGAAGAACTCTCCCGTCACCAGGGAGAGGTTGGCGCGCTCGGGACCCGCAGGCGTAACCAGCGTCGCCACTCCGGGGCTACGGGCTGCGATGGAGCTGAAGAGGTCCCGCCCCGGCTCCTGCACACCGAGGAAGAGCGGGTGGGGTAGGATGCTTCCCCATCCGCGGCCTTCTCCCACCCACTGTCCCTCCCAGCTCAGTTGCACGACCCGGTGGGGTTCGTCGATGGGAAGGGGACGCACCAGGGTCTGGTCGGCTAGGGAGAAGATGGCGGTGTTGACCCCGATCCCTACCACCAGGGACAGGAGGATGGTGGTGGTGGAGCCGGGCGCCGAGGCCAGGTGGCGGACCGCCTGGCGGACGTCCCGTGCCAGGAACTCCAGCGGGTTCATGCGCGCGCGGGCGTCCGACGCGTCCAGCGAAGGATCATACCCGAAGCGCTCCCGGGCTCGCTCCATGGCCTCACGGGGTGGCACCCCCTCCTCGATGAGCCGGTCGGCCTCGATGCGAATGTGGGCCAGTCGCTCCTCGCGCTCTTCGATGTCGCTCTGTCGATCCCGTCCCCATCCCCATCTCATGCCAGCTCCTCCCCCGAATCAGGACCCAATACCCTTCCCATGGCCGCCGCCAGACGATGCCACCGCCGCGTCTCCACCTCGACCTGGCGCCGGCCCGCGTCGGTGAGTTCGTAGAAGCGCGCGCGCCGGTTGTTGGAGCTGACGCCCCACTCGGCCTCGATCCACCGTCTCTTCTGGAGGCGCTTGAGCGCCGGGTACAGCGAACCGTGGTCGATGAGGAACTCGTCTCCCGACGTCGTCTCGATGGTCCGGGCGATGCCCTGTCCGTGCTGACGACCCGCGAGAAGCGTTCGCAGGATGAGGACGTCGAGGGTTCCTTGAAGGAGTTCGACGCGGTCGTTTCCATCGTTTTGGGTAGTCATTCTACCCGAGAGTGCATCCGACTCGGGTAGAATGTCAACCCAAGCGATACGTTGGCGACGCCCTCAGGACTTCGGATGCGCCAACAACCACTCGACGACGTGTTCGGCGAATGTGGGCGAAAGCCGAGGGACGTGACCGCCGTCCTCGATGGTCCACAACTCGGCCGAGCCTCCCGGCACACACCCCTCGGCGTAGCGAGTCACAGTCGTCTCGGGTCCGTCCAGCGAGGCGTCGAGGTCGAGGGCGTTGGCGCGTCTCGCCCCATCCAGGGAGCAGCCGTTGTACCGGGCCCAGCGCTCCACGCTCTCCGCGGCACTCGGGTACCCGGCGTCCTGGATGTCCCCACCCTCGAAGCGAATGGTCTCGTCGGCCGTGCCGTGGATCTGGAGAACGTGGACGGGGCCGGTTGGTGGGCCCCGCACCTCCGAGGAGCCGGCGCCCGCGAGGCTGGCGATGGCCGCGACGACCGTGGGGTGCTCGTACGCCACCCGGAACGACATGAAGCCGCCGTTGGAGTGGCCAACCAGGTAGACGCGGTCTTCATCGACGTTGAACAGGCGCTTCATCTCGTCGATGACGGCGACGATGTAGCCCGAATCGTCGACGCTACTGCCGGCGAAGTTGCAGCACGCCCGGGAGGCGTTCCAGAACCGTGGGTTCTCGCCGGTGGCCTGTTCGGTGCCGTCGGGTGCCACCAGCAGGAATCCGAACCGATCCGCGACATCCCCGAACTTCATGTACGACTCCTGCTGGGCACCGCTCGACCCGTACCCGTGGAGCAGGACGATGAGGGGTGTGGGCGTGTCGGGGGAGTACCCTACGGGAACCCGGACAGGCAGTTCGCCCCGACCGAGGTCGATGGACTGGGCTGCGGCATCGGGGGTGGGTGAACACCCGAGGGTCAGGATGGCCGTCAGGACGGGGGCCGTCCCCGACGAGAGCGCCCGGATGGTTCGAAGCATGATCGACATGGTGCGGCAAGGATCGGGTGCCGACTCGGGCCGCGCAAATCGCTGCCCTGGACTCGCGTCGGGTGCGGCGATGGCTACGTTGCACCTGCGCGCGGTGGCGCGGAGGAGGAAAGGATGAGACGAAAGGAGTTCTTGGCCGTCGGGATGGCGGCAGCCGTCGGAGCCCGGGTGGATGCGCCGGGCGGGCACCTGCGCCCGGATCCTGCTCCCCAGGACATCCGGTCCCAGTTCCCCCGCCTGCACGGTGAGGCCTTCCTCAACGGGGGTGGCGGGACACCCCTCTCGACGTTTACCCAGGCGGCCATCGAGCGCTACATGGATGTGGCCCGCTTCGGGACCGGCGGCGAGCGGGGGGCGTGGTGGTTCGATGTCTGGGACGGCATCCGAGGCCGCTTCGCCTCTCTCATCGGAGCGTCGGCGCACGAAGTGGCTCCGGTGGAGTGCACGAAGGCCGGCGAGCAGATCGTTCTCGATGGGTTGCCTCGACTCCAGACCGGCGGGACGGTGGTCACCAACGACCTCCACTTTCAGGGCTCCCTGCACAACCTCGAGGGCCGCCGACGGGCGGGACACCCGGTGGTGGTGGTGAGAGGTGACGGCAGCCGCGTACCCACCCAGCGTATGCTTGACGCCATCGACGACCGTACCGCGCTGGTCACCGTATCGTTGGTCTCCAACGTCACGGGTCACGTGGAGGACCTCCGGGCCATCAGCGAGGCGGCCCACCGGCACGGGGCCGTCGTCTTCGCCGACATCATCCAGGCCGCCGGGATCGTGCCCGTGGACGTCGAGGCCATGGGCGTCGATGTGGCGGCATGCTCCACCTACAAGTGGCTCTTCGGCATCCACGGGGCGGGTCTGTTGTACGTGGCCGAGCGGCACCAGGGCTCGACACTTCCGGACACGCTGTGGCCCGGCGGCGCCCGCCGCCTCTACGAACCCTTCGCCGAGTCCGGCGAACCCGGGACGCTGAGCTTCACGCCTCGCGAGGACGCGGACCGGTATCGTCCCGGGCACGTGAACTATCTGGGGTACGCCGCCGCCGACGCCGGTCTGCGCTTCATCGAGACGGTCGGTGTGGACGCGCTGCTCGCCCACTCGGTGGCTCTCAATCGCCGGATCGTGGAGGGGATCGACCGCGACCGATACGAGGTCCTCTCGCCCCACCTGGACCGTTCGCCCATCCTCAGCCTGGCCGCGCGGGACCTGGCAGCGGTCCGCGGGCGGCTTGCCCAGTCGGACGTGGTGGTGTCCACGGGCGGAGATCGACACGACCTCATCCGGATCTCTCCGGCCATCTACAACGACGAATCCGACGTGGACCGACTCCTGGAGGTACTGAATGGATAGACGAGCTGGCTCATTCGCATGGGTCGGGCTGCTCCTGATCGTGGCACCGGGGAGTGCCGCGGCTCAGCCGGCGTCGGGAGGCGCCGATCTGGTCCTACCCGGGTCGGCCGTGGTCCACGTGTCGCCCGTGTCCGCGGACACCCTCCCGATCCTCTGCCGCGACCGGGACCGCCCTGAGCGTGGATTCGTGACCGAGATGAGCGATGCCGAGTGGACGCCTCGCGTCGGGCTGCATCTGGACGGAGCGCCGACGGCGGCCGATGAGGTGACCGTAAGGCTGGAACTGGACGGCCGGAGCTTCGCGGCTTCGTTTCCCGCGGGCGAATCGGGGGAGGGGTACTATACCGCCGTCGCCACGGTGGTCACGGCCGACGGCTCGGCCGCACCTCGGATGATCTCGTTCACCGCCAGCTGTACGGAGCGGCTTGTTCGCGGCGGCTGAGCGACCTCCACGGCTTGCCAATCCCACCGCCTGGTATGAAAGCTTCAGGGTCTGCACCGTGCCCCTCGTTTCGAACGTCCACCGAATGATGTCTCCTTTCCTGCGCACCCCCGTCGTCGCGCTGGCGCCCGTCCTCGCGCTGGCCCTCGGCGTGGCCGCGGCCCCGGGTGTCTCCGGGCAGGCCGAGGCACGGGTGGAAGCCATCCGCCTCGCCCCCGACGAGCATGTCAACGAGGTGCGGACGCTCACGGGGCTCGTGGACCGCCTCGTCAGCCGCGAGGGTGCGGACGAGCCTGCCTTCTACCTCGAAGACGACTTCGGTCATCAGCTCCTGATCATCCCCATGGGCGAGACGCCGGCCCGGGGGTCGCGGGTGGAGGTCACGGGCGTCGTGAGCCTCGATCCGGTGGGCGATCCGGTGCTGACCGTCTTCGAGGCGGACGGGCTCGTCGTCTCCGACGGTGGGGACCCCCTGCCCGAGGGAGCCGAGGAAGTCGCCACCTCCGAGGCGGAACCGGCGCAGAGTCCCGACGCCTCGAGTACACCGGTACGGACTCGGGACTGGAGTCGATTCCTTCCCTGGCTCGGTGTCGGAGCGGTGGTGCTCGCCGGGTTCTGGCTGCTCTTCGGAGGGCGGAGTTCGAGGGAGCGACCCATCATCACGGGGCCCGTGGGCGATTCCGACGTCGACTTCGCCACCAACGCACTCTGGCCCGAGTCGGACGCCGAGTTCGAGGGGCGGACCATGCGCTTCATCCGACCGGATCCGACGGTGCGCCTCATGTCCGCCCGACTCGAGGTGGTGAGTGGTGCCGACGCCGGGCAGGAGATCCGGTTCGTAGCGCGCCCCGACGAGCCCATCTCGATGATGTTCGGCCGAGCTCCCGGTGAAGGCCCGAGCTGTGTAACGCTGAAGCAGAAAACGGTGAGCCGCACCCACGCCGTAGTCCGGTATCGCCACAACGAGTGGCTCCTCGAGAACCTCTCCCTCACCAATCCCACGGTCCTCAACGGCGAGGAACTGGGCGTGAAGGAACGCCTCCTCACCGACGGGGACCGCATCGAGATGGGCGAGGTGATGTTCGTCTTCCACGAATGAGGTGGGCGACGGCTCCCGCCCTCGTCGTGTCGGTGGTGATGGCCGGTCCTGTGGCCGCTCAGCAAGCCACACCCTCCCCGCCGGCCCGGGCCCTAGGTGTGGTGCTGGCCTCTGCGCTGAACGTGCGCACGGCGCCCGCCCTCGATGCCGACGTGGTGACCACCGTCGCACGAGCCGACACGGTCTGCGTGCTATCCGTGGAGGGTGATTGGGCGAAGATCCGTCTGCCGACGTCATCGTCCGAAGCGCCGGTCCTCGAGGGCTTCGCGTCCCGGGGCTTTCTGTCGGAGGTACGCGTCGCCGCGTCGACGCTCCAACGCGCCGGGTGCGGATCGCCGGGGTCCTAGGGGCGTTCCGGGCCTACCCGCCCCCTTCGATCCGCTCCAACTCCACCCGTCGATTGGCCTGACGCCCGTCGGCGGTGTCGTTGGTGGCCACGGGCTGGTCCGGACCGAAGCCGCGGGCCTCCATGCGATCCTCGGCCACCCCCTGCTCGGCGAGGTATGCCATGACGGACTCGGCGCGCTGCTGCGAGAGGGTGACGTTGTACGCCCGATCGCCGGTGGAGTCGGTGTGCCCGTTCACGCGAACCCGGATGTCGTCGTTGGCGACCAGGGCCGCCGCCACGCCATCCAGGATCCCTCGTGCCTCCTCGGTGAGAACGGCGCTGGCCGTCTCGAAGGTCACGCCCTCGAGGACCAGGGGCACCTCTTCTTCCTCGTCGAAGAGGATCTGGCAGCCGTTGGCGTCCACCTCGATCCCGGCGGCGGTCCCGGGGCAAAGGTCGTCATCCTCCCAGACGCCGTCCCGGTCCGAATCCACCCGGCAACCGGCACCGTCCACGGTGGCGCCCAGGGGCGTGCCCGGGCAGCGATCCAGGTGGTCGGCCACGGTGTCGCGGTCGGTGTCGAGGGCGCATCCGACGCCGTCGACGCTCACGCCGACCGGCGTGCTCGGGCACCGGTCGTCCTCGTCGAAAACGCCGTCGGTATCGGTGTCGATCCGGCACCCGTCGTCGTCGACCCGCACCCCCGGGGGTGTGAGCGGACAGCGATCGTCTTCATCGAACACGCCGTCTTCGTCGTCGTCCAGTCGGCACCCGGTGGCATCCACCGAGACGCCAGTCGGGGTGTCCGGGCAGATGTCCGCCCGGTCGCGCACGCCGTCTCCGTCGGTGTCACGGGAGCGGCCCGGGCCCAGATCCATGGAGACGCCGGCGCGCAGGTTCCAGTTGAGATGACTGGATACCGCCGAGCCGTTGACCGTATCGCCCTCGTTGAAGGGCGATCCGACCCGGTCGACGTGGAGCCCGGCCCTGAATGCGAAGCGGTCGTCGAGGTACGTCTTGAAGCCGACGAGGGCGGTCAGACCGTTGTCCGATCCTTCGACCGCGTCGGCGTACGCGTTGCGGACGAAGCCCACGCCGGCGAAGGGGTAGAACGTCTCCGTGGCGGGCACGTGGTAGACGGCCTGGAGGCGAAGGGGCACCCACGTCACGCCGACCCGGGGCGGCTCGGCCGGGTGGGTCCACGTGAAGGAAGTCCCTGCCTCCAAGGCCAGGTTCGGCCATACGAAGACGCCGGCCATGCCACCGATGCCGGGCGCCGTCCCGAAGGCGAGCGTCGTCCCTTCGTCGAACGCCGTGCGCTGACCGAATAGGCCGACCTCGACGGTTCCCGTCGACTGCGCGGCGGGGGGGGCGCCCAGCCCAAGTCCCGGGGCCAGGGCGCGGAGGATGGTGTGCCTACCCGTCATGGTCACGGCGTTGGACACATCAACCTCAGAAGCGTGAGCGCCAGAACGCGGCGGCCGAGTCGATCAGGTCTTCGGTGATCCGCGTACCGAGGGTAAGGAAGAGCCCATCGCCGGACCGAACCGCGAAGTCCGGGTCCTGCAGGTCCCCGAAACGATAACCGACCTCGACCTCGAGGGCGTCGAGAGGACGGCCGACGATGCTCGGGGCGACGTCCCAGATGGCTCCCGGGGCGAGGGCGCTCATGAGGCCGCGCGCCTCCAGTTCGGCCCCGATCCACTCGTTGGCGAACCAACGGCCCCGGACCCCGACGAAGTCGGTCTGGTTGCGGGTGATGATGGTCGTCGCCTCGGTGAGGGGCGTGCCCAGCGTCGTGGAACGGGTAGCGAAGCGAGCGCCCAGCTCCACGTCGCGGGTCGGTCGCCAGATGGCCTCGAGGGCGCCGATGAGTCGGCTCTCCTCGCCCTCGGACGTGATGACCCCGGAGCCGAACGGGTTCACGGCGTCCTTCCATCCGAACTTGAAGAGGATGTCCAGGTCCGACCGGTTCACCGGGCGGTAGGCCAGCCCCCAGAGGCTGGACCGCTCGCGGGTGTACCGCGTGGTGAGGGAGCCGAAGACGTCGCGCTCGACGAACTCCTGGCGGGAGAGGAGGGCGAACCCGCCGTCGAATGCGATGTCCCCGGCGAGGGTCGCCAGTCGCGACGACGACAGCGTGCCGCTGCGGTTCTCACCCCGGAAGCTCGCACGGTAGGGACGGCCCTCGGGCAGGTACTCGGTGCCCACGGCCACCGAGGTGTAGTCGTCTTCGGGTTGATCGAAGGGGGAGGCGAGGACCGGATCACCGAGGGTGGCGCCGGCGATGCCGTTGCGCCGCTCGAACATGGTGCTGAACCGCCAGTCCGATCCGATGGCGAAGCGATGGTTCAGCCCCACCACCGCCGCGTTCCTGCGACCGTCGATGCCGCCGCTGATCTCGTAGGCTCCCCAGGCGCGCGTCCCGGTGCGCAGCGAGGAGGTGAGGCCGATGCTCGTCACCGAGTAGGGATTGGCGTCGCCCGTGGGATCGACCCGCAGGTGGCGCGCTTCCAGGCCGAAGGCGTCGGCGAGCTTCAGCGCCGCGCCGCCGCCGTAGTACGAGCCGCGATTGGCCAGGCCTTCGCCGTCGGCCCAGAGCTCGTTCCGGCCCTGGGCGAAAACGTCCAGACGTGGGGTGGCGGACCAGGTGACCTTGTACTCACCGGCGCCGGACGACGATTCGGTGCCACCCGTCGAGCTGGCGTCGGCCGCCAGGCGCGCTTCCACTTCGACGTCCTCTCGCACCGCCTGGGTGTAGCCCACCGTGCCGCGGCTCCGCTCGAGGTCCCGGGAAGCGAAGTTCTGGCGCTCCCATGCCGCGTCGACCCGCCCGGCGCCGACGTCGAGGCCGGCGCTGGCCCGGAGCTCCTCGGTGCCCGGGCGGAGAGCGATGTTGGCGGGGTTGGTGAACTCGTCACCGACCTTGGACCATTCGGCGGCCAGATCCACGCGGCCTGCGACGTCCGGAGCGACGGCTTTGACCCGCGTGGCCAAGCCGGTGGAATCGGCGCCTTCGGCGAGGGCCAACTCCACGCTCAGCTCGCGCCCGTCGGATACGATCCCCGTCTTCAGGGCGCCCATGCGGAAGCTCCGTCCGTCCTGGGCATCGTTCACGAAGCTCACGGTCACGGGGACCGAATCGGCCACCGAGCCCACCACATCACCGAGGTCGCTGGACCCGCGCACGCCCCAGACCGGGTTCCGCTCCCCACCCGACTCACCCTCGTAGGTGACGGTGAGGAATACCGGGTTGCCGAAGGCGTCGGCCGCCGGGACGGGCTGCTTGAGGAGGAGGATGCCGCGACGGTAGTCGATCTGGTACTCGATGAACCGCACCAGGCGCTGTTCCGAGATGACCCGGGTCGGGTTCTCCAGGGCGCGCACCTCCACCCGCACGATCTCGGTGCCCGGCAGGACGCCCGGCCCGAGCTCGAACGGCCCCGATGACCCCTCGCCCCGAAGCTGGAGCTGCTGCAGCGCCTGGGTTGTGGCGGCGCCAAAGGCCTGCCAGGTGACGGCGCCCGTGGTGACCCTACCGGCGACGCCGGGGAGGGAGCGGCCATACCGGGCCAGGGAGAGACCGTCGGAGAATCCGCTGGTCTCGACGTCGCCCACCATCATCCAGTCGAGGCCGCGCTCCACCAGGGCGGAGAAACGGTACCTGGACGAGACGAGGGACCGCTGGCTGCTGGCGTCGCCGAGGATGGGGTGCTGGCCCTCCTCGAGGGGGTCGAAGTTCCGGCCGAAGACGTCGCGACCCTGATCGAGGCGACGCGAGTCGAAGCTCAGCGTCAGGGCCGTCTCGTCGCCGATTCGGCCGCGGGCGGTGAGGGCTCCGAAGTCCTCCCCGGCCGAGCCCACCGAGACCTGTCCCACGCCCGTGACAAGCAGAGGCCGGACGGGAGCGACGACGCGGAGGGGGAGGGTCCCCACGGCGTCGGCGGTCCGGATCTCCAGGAGGCCCTCGCCCGTCTGGCGGCCGCCCACCAGGGGCACCGTCAGCCATCCGGCGGCGTCGGCTCGAAGCTGGTGGCCCACCGAGGAGCGGTCGGCGTCGGCATGCGCGAAGTCGGCGACGTCGGAGCGGACCGTGACCAGGGGCTCGGTGACCACGGGAACGCCCCACGCGTCGAGAAGGCGGACGCGCGTCGCGGCCTGGGTGCGCCCGTCGGCGAGGAGGGTGACGCCCTCGTCGTCGAAGACGAACGATGCGGGCGGGCCGCTCTGGTGCACGCGGACCGAGTCCCACCGTTCGTTGCCCCACGAGTTCGTGCTGCGGACCCGGAAGAGCTGTGGACCTTCCTTCAGCTCGACGCCGATGAAGTCGCCGTCGCCGTTGGGCATCAGCTGACCTTCGGCGACGAGTTCGTCGTCGCGGAAGAGCGCCACCGGCGCCATGGGCTCGGCCGTGACCCCGATGTACAGCCGGTTCGTCGGGGCGACCACGCCGTCCACCGGTGTGTGGATACGGATGGCCGGACCGTGGAGGAACGCGGAGCGCTGGTCGGCCTCGCGCTCGTCGTCGCTCCGCAACGCATCCACCCGGACCTGTGAGGCCGCGCCCGTACCGTTGGCGCCTTGGGCATGCTCCGCCGTGCTTCCCGCGCCGTCGGTGCCACTCTCTTCGCGGGCGTCGCCACTCTCCTCGCCGTCGGCGCCGGGGACCGGCCCCGCGGTGACCGAGGCCTGGGCGGCTCCGTCCACGGCGAAGATCACGCGGGGCGTGTTCCACCCGTTGATCTCCACCACCTGCAGCCGCTCACCGATGCCGCGCCTGCGGGCGGTGAGGCCCTCGGGGAGGGTGAGGGGATCGATGCGCAACGCGTGACGCCCGGGGCGGAGGTTCGTGAGCGAGAACTTGCCGTAGGCATCCGTCGTGACCAGTTCGCCGTCGGCGGTGACGACGTCCACGCCGGCCACCCCCGGCTCGTCGGCGTCCTGGACATCATTCCCGTCGATGTCGTGGAATACCTTACCCACCACCGTACGCGTCTCGAGGGCGCGGTTCCGTGTGAGGCCGACGAGCGCCTGAGCCTGATTCGAGGCCACCGCGATGGTGCTGGAGGCGGCCAGCGTGCCCCGACGCGCCTCGGCGATGGCCTCGTTGACCACGACGCCGTCCGGAGCGCTGTCGATCATGAGGAGGTAGCGGAACGTGATGGCTTCGGCGGGCCGGAGCTCACCGGGAAGCCATACGTGCAGCGTGTCCCCCACGACCTGGAAGGAGTCGACCTGGAAGGGTGTCGCCGTGAAGTCGTCGCCGAGGGCCAGTGCGGGACCCTGGGGAGCTCCCGACGGTGTGGCGGACTGGACGGTCGCCGGGGCACCGGTAGATGCGCCGGGCGTCGTCGTCACGACGAACTGCGGGCTGGGCCGGTCGGCGATGAACCTCCCTGTGAGGGCCGCCTGATCGATGAAACGCGTGCCCACGGGGAGGGCGAGCTTCACGACGAGGTCCACGAGGGTCGCAGGTCCGTCGTTGGTGGTGGTGGCCTCCAGCGGGAGGGCCTCACCCAGGCCGATCTCCACAACCTCGGCCTCGAGGCCCAGGGCCAGGCTCGCTTCGACGTCCGGCATGACCGTGCGCGGCTCCGACTCGGCGGATTCTCCGGCGGCGCCGTCCCGGACCATGAAGGCGCGGTTGACCACCGGCAGGGTGTCCGTGACGGCCGGCACGACGGTGGTGATGTCGAATCGGGCCGTCGCGCCCGGCTCTATGCGGGCGATGTCCCAACGCAGCTCCGAATCCACGACGGTGGCAGCCGGAGTGGCGTCGACCAGGGTCAGGAGGGCAGGCAGGCTGTCGATGACGACAATGTCCGTCGCCGCGAGGGTGGTCGAGGGGTTCTCCACCTCGATGGTGTACACCAGGGTGTCGCCTTCTGTGGCCGGATTCAGGCCCTGGACCGACTTCCGGATGGTGAGGTCGGGGGCCGACACCTGGGTAACGGCGTTGCCCGACTCCTCGGTCAGCGTGCCGCTGGGGGTGTGAATGGTGAGGTGGCCGCGGTTGACCACCTGACTGCCGATGGGCGCGTCGTCGTCGACGCGCATCTGCAACAGAATCGTCGCTTCGGTATCCGAGGGGAGGGCGCTGAGGTCGACCCGGATCGTACCGGTTCCGGCCTCGAATCGTCCCTCGTCCGCGTCCGCGACGTCCGTGAGCGCCACCCCGTCGAGGAGCAGTGTGCCTGCCTCGTACGTGGCGAAGGCCGGAACGTCGTCGGCGAAGAAGACGCTGTCCCGCGCTCCGGCTCCTTCGAGTCGCACACGGATGGTGTAGGTGAGAAGGTCTCCAGGCGCCGCTTCCGTCACATCGACGGCTTTCTGGACGATGGGATCGATGCCCGCGTCGACGAGTCGGATCTCGTCGGAGACGGTATCCGAGACGGACGGATCGAAGTCGCTGACGGACGAGACCACCACCGGTTCGATGGTGCCGGCGACGGCATCGGTCGGTACCACGACCGCCACGAGAACGGCCGTCTGGCCGCCCCGTGCCACGGGCAAGGACCCGGTGACAAGCGTGTCCGCCGGAGTGAGCAGGCCGTCCCCGTCCACGTCGTGGAAGACGCGTGTGGACCAGCCGCTCGGGGTGGAGGCCGTCACCATGAAGGCATCGGCTCCGTTCCCCACGTTCATGACGTCGTGGGAGAAAACCACCTCCCGTCCTGCTTCCGAGATGGCGATTCGGGGCGGGTCGACGTCCACACCCGCCACCTGTCCTACGATGAACGTCACCGAACCGGAGACCGTGACGGCGCTCCCGTTCTGCGTCTCGTACGAGACGGTGGCCACGTTCGACACCGCGGTACCGGCAGGCGTGAGAGAGCCGCCCGTGCTCTGGGCACGGAGCGGACTCGCCACGAACAGGCCGAGCGCGGCCCCGACCCCCCACGCCGCCA
>CALJKZ010000172.1 GCA_937983085.1 uncultured Gemmatimonadales bacterium | reverse complement strand
CCGATGCCGATGACGATGAACGTCGCGCCCACCGACCCCATGATGAGGTACTGGAAGGTGGAGGTCAGCGCCCGGCGATCCTGCCCCATGGCGATCATGGAGTACGCCGACAGCGAAGAGATCTCGAGGAACACGAAGACGTTGAAGACGTCGCCCGTCACCGTGATGCCGAGGAGACCCGACAGCATGAGCAGGAACGCGGTGTAGAAGAGCGGGATCCGGTCTTCGGTGATCTCCTTCTTCACCGACGTCCACGCGTACGGGATCACCACGGCGCCGATGGTGGCCACGGTCACGGCCACGAAGGCGTTGACCAGGTCCACACGGAGCTCGATGCCGTACGGCGGCGCCCATGCCCCGAGCGCATAGCTGATGACGCCCTCGGAGCGGACGCGGCCGAGGAGCATCAGGGAGGCGTAGAACGCCCACCAGCACCCCGCCAGGGCCATGGCGAAGGCTGCCCGGGGCCGATTGCTGAGCGCCGCCAGAGGCGCCAGCATCAAGGGCACGACGACGAGAAGCGCCGGGAAATGCTCGCTCACAGCGACGGACTCTGGATTTCGTCTTCCTCGATGGTCCCGAACGCTTCCTTGATGCGGACCACGAGGGCCAGCCCCAGGCTCAGCGTGGCTACGCCCACCACGATGGCGGTGAGCATGAGGACGTGGGGAAGCGGGTTCGAGTAGAGCACCTGCCCGGCGGCTTCGCCGTGATCGCCCGCACTCACGAGGATGGGGGCCGTCCCCCCGGACACCTTCGCGAAGGAGACGTACATGAGGATCACGGACGTCTGGAAGATGTTCAGCCCGATGAGCTTCTTCACCAGGTTGCCGCGGGCGATGAGCGTGTAGAAGCCCACCATCATGAGGACGATGACCGCCCAGTAGTTGAAGAGGCCGAGGGCGATCACGAGTCCACCCTCCTGCGACCGGCGAAGGCGTAGAAGAGGGCCACCATGACGCCGAAGACTGTGGTCACGACCCCCAACTCGACGCCGATGATCCCGTAGTGCTGGCCCGTGTAGGAGTAGGCGAGGACGTTGTAGTCCATGAACTCGCCGCCCAGGATGATCCCCAGGAAGCCCACGCCCAGGTATATGGCGACGCCCAGGGCCGAGCAGATGTACGCCACCTTCGGCGGCAGGACGCGGATGGCGTTGCCGAGACCGAAGACCAGCGAGTACAGCACGAAGGCCGATGCGAAGATGACGCCGGCCTGGAAGCCTCCTCCCGGACCGTAGTCCCCGTGGAAGTGGACGTACAGGCCGAAGATCATGATGAACGGGATGAGCATCTTCGCTGCAAACCGGAGGATAACGCGGTCATCAACGCGAGCCTCCTTCGCTTCCGCCGTCCAAGCCTCCACCCCCGCCGTCCATGCCGCCCCCTCCACCTCCGCCGTCGTCGGACGGCGCATTCTCCTCGGCCTCGGCCTTGAACTTCTCCAAGAGGGCTTCCCGGGTCGTCCCCGGCGGAACGGTCATCCACTCACCGTCGTGGTGGATGCGCCGCGGCAGCGGACCCCGGGCCAGGAGCAGGAGGACACCGACCACCGCCGTGAAGACCACCGCGGTCTCCCCCATGGTGTCGTAGCTGCGGTACGACGCGAGAACCGACGTCACGATGTTGGGCACGTGGGTCGCGTCGTACGACTCCTCGAGGTAGTACGGCGCGACGTGCTGATTGGCCGGATTGTCGACACCACCGAACGGGGGCATCTGGGACGTACCGTAGACCAGCACCCCACCGGTGATGAAGACGACGATGAGGGGCAGGACCGCGGTATGCTGCGGCTTGTGCTCTTTGTCCCCGACGAGTGCGAGCGTGCCGAGTAGCAGCACGGTCGAGATCCCCGCGCCGACGGCAGCCTCGGTAAAGGCGACGTCCACGGCGTCCATGACGACGAAGAGTCCCGCGGACACGAGGCTGTAGATCCCGGCCAGCATCACGGCGGCGAACAGATTGCGCATCCGGATGACCGCGATGCCCGTCACCGCCAGCAGCACCAGGAGGACGACGTCGACGAACTCCACCGACGTCATGACTCATCCCTCCGTTCGTTGCTCCAGGGCTCCACGCCGCCGGCGAGGCCGGCCCGGGCCAGGGCATGACACGCGATGGGGCTGGTGAAGAGCAGGAAGGCGTAGATGAACACGATACGGATGAGGACGAACCAGTAGCTGCTCTCCCCGTGCATGATGCCGGAGACGGTCTGCAGTGCCATGCCCAGCAGCAGGAACCCGGCGCCCATGGTGTCGGTCATGCCCGCGGCGTGGAGGCGGGTGTACACGTCCGGCATGCGCAGGATGCCGTACGTGCCCACCAGCATGAAGAAGAGGCCACCGGCGATGGCCACCCAGCTCAGGACGTCGAGAACGATGTCCATTACTCGGCCTCCCGATGGATGCGCCGGGTGAGCCCGAGATCACCGAACTCGAAGAACTTCAGGACCGCGATGGTGCCGATGAAGTTGATGAGCGCATAAACCAGGGCGAGGTCGAGGAACTCCGGACGCCCCGTGAGGAAGCCGAGGACGGCGATGAGCAACACCGTCTTGGTGCCGAAGATGTTCACCGCCATGACCCGGTCGTAGACCGTCGGTCCGAGCAGCGCCCGCACGAGAGCCAGCGTCATGGACACGAGGATCCCGGCGGTGGCGACGAAGAACACGGCTCGCTACCCGGCGTCAGGGCCGGCGCGGCCCTGTTCGACCCACGTGCACTTCCGGTCCATCTGCTGCTCTTCCTCCGTCTCCAGATCGGCGCCACGCAGGGCGTGAATCTGGAACTCGTTCCCCTCGACGCCCGTGGTGATGGTGCCGGGGGTGAGCGTAATGGAGTTGGCGTAGACCGCTCGACCGAGATCGGTGTCCTGCGAACCGTGGAAGACCACCATCCGCGGGCTGATGGGCAGCTTGGGGTCCAGGATGACCTTCGCCACCTCGAAGTTGGCGATGAAGATCTCCTTCAGCAGCCACGGGACGTACACCAGGAGCCGTCCGGCCATGTGGTACGGCACCCCCTCGTGATCCACCACGTCCATGCGGACGCACAGGTAGACCACCAGCACGCACGAGATCACGCCGAAGCTGGTGATCAGCGGCGTGTAGTGGCCCGAGAGAGCCAGCCAAAATCCGAAGAGTACTGTGCCCAGTCCGAAGGCTCGGAGCACGCGTTCTCCCGCTTGGAAATTGTCTGCTTGGACGGGAGGATGGCGGGTCCCCCCAGGATCGGCGAGGCCGAATCTACCAATTCGATTGAGCCCCGTCCACAATCTCCTGGACGAGGAGCTCGATGGCTCTAAGACGGCCCTCTTCTTCGGGTGATCCTTCGGGAAACTCGCCCCTGGCGGTCACGCTGGTGGACTCCCAGAGGATGACGTTCTCCACGAGGTCGACGATCTGGACACTCACCGAAATGTTGACCTGCCGCTGGAGCACCTCGGCGGGCTGACCCGCGGCTCCGGCACGGTAGTTGGGAGCGGCGACGTCGTACCGGTTGATGGTCCCGCGGACCACGGCATCAGCCACTTCTTCCCCCGCCGTGCGGATCCCGAGGGCGCTGGGAAGGTTGCGGAGAAGCTGGTCGTACAGCTCGGCGGACAACTCGAAGCGCGCGGTCTCGTTGTCGAAGGGCTGGATGGAGACCGTGCGGATGTGGGGCGGCGGGAACGAGCCGGCGCGGAAGGAATAATTGCAGCCGGAAGCGGCGAGGAGAGCCGCGAGAACGAGGACACGCATGTGGGTCATGGGTGGAATCTACCCCGCCGACGCTCGAGGGATCTCCTGGGCGTCCAGCGCACGACAGTGCGGCGGCGCCCTGGCGCTCATGCTACTCGAACCTTCCGGCAGGTCAACGGGATCCCGGCTCTGGGGTGTGCGCTCCTCCCCGGCTGCTCAGGACTGTACATCTCCCACCCGCCCACTCGAGACTGGTTCGGTTTTCGAATCGCCCCCGTCCACTCGGGACTGGTTCGGTTCTCGAATCCCACCCGCCCACTCGAGACTGGTTCGGTTTTCGAACCAAGGACGTCGCTCGACGTGCGGCCTCGACTTGGCTGCCGCGCCCCGCAACGACATGGATCCGCCCCGACGACAGAGCGACGGTGGAGGACCTCAGACTTCATTCGAATCCCGAATCATCTCCCTGACCGAAAATGAACACGCGCTCACCCCCCACCCTAGCCGAGCGTTGGGCAGAGGTCGACAGCGCCAACCGGCTTCTACGCAACGTAGTCGAGGCCCTCGACTTCGTCGCGGAGTCCGAGGGCTGGCCTGTCCCGTTCTCCCCCGTCCGCTTCTTGGTTCTCGCACACCTTCACAACGCGACCGCTTTCGGGCTCACGCCGAGTAGGCTCGCCTGGCTCCTTCGCATGCCCACCTCCTCCATGGCGCACCACCTGGACGTGCTCGAAGAGAACGGATGGGTCGACCGACGGCAGCGAAACCTCCACGATGGCAGAGCGGTCTCGGTGCGCCTGACACTACTGGGAGCCGCCACGTACCTTCGGCTGGGATCCCAGGTGTTGCCGTTCAGACCTGGGTGAGGTCCACCACCTCGCTCACCGGGGATCCCAGATGGCCGGGTCGAAGGTCTCCGTCCGTCGTACCGACTCCCGCGCGATGGTGAGCTCACGGAAGTCCACGAGGTTCCGGTACACCGCCGCGTTCGGGTAACGCCCGTCCTCGGACGCTTCCAGACGCACCCACTCCACCCCCGCCCCGCCCTCCAGCACCTCGAGAGACCGCACGGCGTCGCCGACGACCTCGAACCGCAGCTCTCCCCTGCTCTCGTAGGCGTACCGTAGGCGCCGTGCGCCGTCTTCGAGCTCCTCACCGCCGAGGAGTCGCGTCCCGTCAACGGGTCGAAAGACACCCAGCGTGGCCCACAGCATGTCGGTGGGAGGCAGGACGTCGTCGGGGGCTCCGGGGGGCAGGCGCAGATCGTCGTCCACCAGCGCCGCCGAGATCACGCTCTCGCCGTTCTCCAGAAAGAGGTCGAGGCGAGCCCGGTAGGGTGGCTCGATGCGCGCAACACCCACCCCCGCGAGTCTCGATCCCGACTCGTTGAGCCTCCAGGAAAAATCGATGCGCGTGGGCTCGTCGAGGCGTGTGCTCCGCTCCAGGGACTCGGCCACGCCCTCCGGACCGGCCACGGGCCCGATGACGGCAGCCCGCTGTGGACCGCACCCCACGACGGCGACCGTGGCGAGGAAGAGCGCTCCGGAACGCAGCGTGGACGGTGGTAGGGGGACAAAGCTCGGAATCAACGGGTCACCGGGGGTCGAGGGCGCGCGGCGCAATCCGCGCGAACGTGGGTCGGAAGGCGCGCTGGGGTGCGGACTGACGGTGAAGCAGAGCAACCGACGTGCCAGAGCTACCCCTTCCAGAGGGCGGCGGTTCGCCTCTACCTTCGTTCGTGCCTGAATCCAAGCCCGTCTTCATTGCCTCCGACGCCCACCTGGGCGCATCGCCGCCGGGCCACCGGCGGGCGTTCCTGAGCTGGCTCGAGCACGCCGCGGCGACGGGCAGCGCCATCATCTTGAACGGCGATCTCTTCGATTTCTGGTTCGAGTATCAGCGAGGCGTCACGGAGGGCCACGAAGAAGCGCTGGCGATGCTCCGCGACATCGTGCGTTCCGGGGTACCCGTCACCCTCATGGGAGGCAACCACGACTGGTGGGGAGGGCCTTACCTGCGAGACGTGAGCGGCGTGGAGTTCCTCGATCACCCGGTGCAGAGGACCATCGCGGGGCACCGCACCTTCCTGGCCCACGGCGACGGCCTGGGCGCCGGCGACCACGGCTACCGCCTCATGTCCCGCGTGCTTCGTTCCCGGGTGACGCGGTTCGCCTTCGGGTTGCTCCCGGTTGCCGTCGGCGACCGGATCGCCGGCGGTGTGTCCAACACCGAGGACCGATGGGACCAATGGGGTCACCGTCAGAAGGCCCGCAGCGATGCCCTCGAAGCCTTTGCCGTCGAGCGTCTGGAGGAGGACCCGGAACTCGACCTCGTGCTTCTGGGTCACACCCACCTGCCGATTCTGCGGGAAGTGGCATCGGACCGATGGTACGTGAACTCGGGAGACTGGGTGTTCCACCAGAGCTACGTGGTCCTGGAGGAGGGAGAGGCTCCTCGCCTCCTCGACTGGCGGGACCGGACGTCATGAGCCGGGCCGTCCACAGCCTGAGGCAAGGCGTATCGCCTACGAGGGCGACCATCGGCGTCCTGACCTTCGCCGCCATCGCGGTGACGGTGTTCTCCGGCCCGGCGCACGTGGCCGGCCAGGACGCACCGCAGCCGGTCATGGGGATCGCGCCCGAGCCCCCCGCCCCGCTGGAGATCTCGCCGGGTGGCGCCTTCTGGCGCGCCCTCGCCTTCCCTGGCTGGGGTCATGCCGCCATCGACGCCCATGGTCGGGGCGGCTTCTACTTCGGCGCTCAGACGGCGACCCTCTACACCCTCTTCCGCACACGCATCCGGGTGGGAGAAGCCCAGGATCGCGTGCGCTTTCGTGAGGCCGTCCTCCTGGACCGGCTCGCCGCAGAGGGAGTCACCGACTTCGACGCCGTTCAGGAGCGTCTGGACGCCGATCCGTCCCTGACCGAACTGCGCAACCTCCTCAATTCACGAAAAGAACAGCAGGAGGACATGGTCGCACTCGGGATCTTCTTCCTGTTCATCGGGGCCGCGGACGCCTACGTGTCGGCGCACCTCGCCCGCTTTCCCGAGCCTCTGGACATCGGGACCGGTCAGGGGCCGACGGGTCCCACGGTGGAGCTCTCACTCAGGCTGCCGCTCCCTCGCTGAGCACGGCCGGCCGGACTGGTTGGTGTCTCGGGCAGCGATGGCAGGAGCAGCGAGCGGGAGTGGCGATGGCGGGAGCGTGTGGGAATCGAACCCACCCACCCGGGTTTTAGCCGGGCTGCACGGTTTTGAAGACCGCCGGAGACACCAGTCTCCCTCCGCCCCCTCAACAGGACCGTACTTCTTCCATCGCCTTCCCGCGATCACCGCGGCCGGAGGATAGAGAAGGGCCGCCGTGCCGCCAAGGCGTGGACGGGGAGAACGGGACGCCGCGCGCCCCGGGTCATCGACACGTGATCGGCCCGCGGCGCTCGTGTCAGTCGAAGAGCGAGCCCTGGTGGTAGAGCCCCACTTGAAGCGGCGCTCCGGCGGGGAAATTCCTGCCGCGCAACGGGATACGCACGGCGACTTCGAGCATGGTGTCAGAGGTGAAACCGTAGATGGCGGTGGGGGCGACATAGAGGATCTCGCGCCGGTCGTCGGGACCCAGCCGAATCCCTTGGATGGCGCCCGAGCGTCCGAAGATGCCGTCCAGGACGACCTTTCCACCCAGCCCCCCGATCCATCCGGTTCCGCCGAACTCGGCGAGGAACGTCACCTCGTCACCGGGCTCCCGAGTGGTCTCCTCGTTCAGCGTCCTCCAGCGATAGCCGAGCCAGACGACGGAGTACAGCGGCAGGGGCCAGAGCGATACGCCCGATTCGAGCCAGGCCTCGTAGTCCCACTGCCCCTCCCCAACGGGGATGACCTCGGCGTCGATGGTGAGATCGGCGACGGGTACCTTGGCGGTGACCCGGGCAGACACCGGAATGCTCCCGCCCCGGAGCTGGAAGAGCGAGTACCGGGCCGAGATGCGAATGTCCCCCACACCGGTGCTGTTGCGGTCGCCTGCCGCGTCGTCGAACGAGAGGTCGAAGTAAGGCGCCTGCACCCACACGTCCAACCGATCGGTGACACCGACGAGGGCGTCGAGGAAGTACGCCTTGGATCGGCTCTCGGCATCGACGGCCAGAAAATCCCGCTTGGCGCCACTGGACCGATACTCCTGCGTCGTCTGGTGGTGGAAGAAGGAGCCTTTCACCCAATAGTTGCCCTGCCCAACCGGCCACTGTCCCCGGATCGGCGTGGCCACCAGGAAAAGCACGACCCACGCCACGCACGGCCCGGTCCACCTTCGGACGGGTGCCGTCATCCCGCGTCGAAGACGTCGCCGGAGGGCTGGAAATGGCGCCAGGCGAACCAGAACACCGTGTACGCGTCCTCCCGGGGCTGGAGTCGCTCTCCGCTCAGCGGTCCGTCGATGGCCTGTCCTCCCAGCGTCCAGGTGGAACCGGTCTCGGCGTCCATCCAGACGCCGGCCTCGGTGTCGGCTTCGAAGGTAAGCGTCCGGTCCGCGACTCGCCTGTCGTACGCGAGGGCCGCGGCACCGTCCGCCTCGTCGAAGAAGACCACCGTGGGGACGCCGCCCACGGTCTCGTGGACCGCTACCACGGACCCGAGCTCGGCGAGCTCGAGGAACGGATAGCCCCTACCCCCGTCGCCGACACGGATGGCGAGGACGCGCTCCTTCAAGGGGCGGCTGCGATCCACCGCCATGGGCACCAGGAGCTCGTCGCTGGAGAGATTGGCGTAGGAACCGTACGGATACTGGCGATAGTTGCGGCCGCGGCGGAGATCGCCGGTCACCACGAGCGTCTCTGGATGGAGCGCCTTCCATCGGCCCCAACTCATTTCCTGCACGGCCACCAGGTCCAGGGAGCGGGCCTGAAAGGCGTCACAGGCACCCTCCACGCGGAGTTGGGGCCCGTATACCGCTCCTGACGTGCGGTCGTACATGACGAGGTTGTTGGCGAAAAGGAGCCCCGAAACCCCGAGATCGAGACGCCCGAACCCCTCCAGCTCGGAATCGAAGCCAAGGCCCGATCCGGTGAGAGGACAGAAGGTCACCGAGATCCACCGATCGCCGATCCGGTCGTTCACGATCTCGTGCCACCAGAAGACGTTGTGCGGATACGCTCGCGCTTCTCCGTCGACCACGACCCCCAGGACCCGATCGCCGTCCAGGAGATAGTCCACGGTGGGGTCGTCAGGGGACACCATGGGGGGCTCGGTGAGCGCCGGAATGGCGTTGGGCGGAAGGTTCGAGCTCAGGAGATCGGTGTCGAGGTCACAGAGCGGCTGACCGGCCACGCCGGTACCGGTCTCGTCGCCGCAAGCGGCGAACGACGCGACGATGAGGCCTCCGGCCCCCAAGCGTCCCAGACGTCCAAGGCTCTTCCTCATGCGACTCGACATACCGGCACTCCGCGTGGCGAATGATCATCCACGCACCGAACTCGCGATCAGGTGCGGCATGTTCCCGGGGGGGCCGCCTCAGTCCCGTCGGAGACGACGCTCCTCCTGCCAGAGTCGAGCCACGTCGTTCACATCGGTGAGAAGTCGTTCCCTCAGCTCCGCCACCCGATCCCGAGCCTTGGAGCGCCGACGCGTCCGGATGAAGATCCGGACGTCCTCCTGCACCCGACCACCCCGTTCACGCCACGACACCGTGGCAAGCCCGGCCATGGGCAGCATCAGGGCGGCTCCCACGGCCCATGTCCATGTCGAGAACCAGCCGACCGCGGCGCACGTGAGACCCAACCAGAGGGGAAAGAGCAGAATGGCCAGCGAAAGCTTGTAGGTGGCCACCTGGTCGAGCTTGGGACGAAACCGCGCAGCCAGCACCCGGGTGGCGTAGTACGGCGTAGCCCAGTACACGGCCCCTAGGAGGGCCACGGGCAAGACCAGGAGCAGCATGGTGAGCTGGACCAGGCCGTACCGGAGCACGGTCGATGTCCGGAAGTGGGCAGGCACGTCCCCTTCCCTCACTCCCAGGAGCTTGATGAGGCCGACGTAGCGGTCGACGTCGTCGCGGAGCCGTTCCAGGCGCTCGGGATCGACCTGTCTGAGCCACCGAAGTCCCTCCGCGAAGCGCTGCATGCGGGGGAGTCGGTCCGCCATTCCTTCCCGCTCCCGCGCCTTCGCCAGGCCCTGTTCCCGGGCCCATAGGCGCTCCGCGACATCCACCAGTTCCCGGTCTCGTGGGTGCTCGAAGTTCAGCGTCAGGGCCTCGAGCCGGCGTCGAATCTCGTCCGTCAGCTGACGGGCAGCTTCGCGTGGGTCCCTCTCGTACACCTCCCGGTAGGGGGCCACCGTGAGAGGGGGGCCGAAGGCCGCCACCGCCCGCCCCCGGAACAAGTGCTTTCGAGCATAGGTGAGCCCTACCGGCTGCACCCGGAGGCCGAGACTCCAGTCGGCGCGCTCCTCGGCCAGGAGCGCGATCCGTGCCGCTCCGGTGCGGATCCGCGTCAGGGAGGGTTCTGAATGGCTTTGGCCCTCCGGGTAGATCTGGACCGCTTCACCGGCATGCAGAGCCGCGATGGCAGCATCGAATGTCCGGTCGTTGAGGTGCATGAGCTCGGGATCGTCCTGCCGGCGGTACACCGGCAGTCCGCCCAGCCCCTTCAGCACCGTCCCCACGAAGAGCTGCTCGAAGAGCGGCGCCTTGGCGAGGGGCCGCGTGGTTCGCCCACCGGTATGGAAGATGACCAGGGGGTCGATGAGGGCGTTGGGGTGATTCGCCGTGACGAGGACCGGACCCGAGACGAGTTCGGGTCCGGTCCGTTCGACGTCGTAGAAGATGGCCACGGCCCAACCGACGATCTTTGTGATGACGGTGGGCAGCATGGACGTCGCTCCCTGCGATCAGGTGACCGGCGGCTCCGTATCGATGGGATCGAGACCCAGCTCCCGCAACAGCTCGTTCAGGCGGGCGATGTCCTGGGCGATGATGAGTTGCATCTGGTCCAGCTCCTCCTGGAGCTGCCCGGACAGGTACTCGAACGCCTCGTACGACTGATCCGTCGGCCGATTCTCCGCACCTTCGACGAGGTTCAGGAGCGCCGCGATCTTGTTGTTGAGCTTGATGGGGTAGTTGAGGGGATCCTGGTTCGATTGGTTCCGAACCTGGTAGATCTCACCCTCCACCTCGTCGAGGCGCGTGCCCACGGTACCCGCCAGTGCCTCCACCCGCGCATCGTCGGTCTCCTCGAGTCGATCCCCGATCTGCTCCTCGATGGAGCGGATGCGGAGGACGGCCTCGTTGGCTTCGGTGACCCGGTCCCGGATCTCACGGGCCAGCTCGAATCGGGCCCTCAGGTCGGCCATGGTCACGCCGAGTTCGGCGGCTCTCGGGTTCATCCGGATGTCGAAGTCGCGGGTCTGGGAAGCGCCGTCCACGGTCATCCGGACCTGGTAGCGCCCCGGAAGGACTTCAGGGCCCACCGGTGCCGCGGCCCAGAAGATTCGGCCGTCGAAGTCCGTCCACCCCTCGAGCCGCTGGTTCCAGTTGATGGAGTGCGCGCCCGCGGTGAGGGACGGCGTGGGCGTACCTCCGAAACCGAAGAACCCGCCTCCCGCCTGGGGCTCTTCGTCCTCGTCGTCGCTGGCCTCGGCCTCGAACGTCCGCAGCACGTTGCCGCTCATGTCCATGAAGTCGAAGCGGACCGACTGGGCATCCTGACCGAGGTAGTACTGGATGCTGACTGCGTTGTCGAAGTCGCGCACCGGGTCGGTGGGGTCGAAGAGCCAGAAGTCCGCCTCGGTGACTGCGGGCGTGAGCTGACGGAGCGGCCCGATGTCCCGCATCACCCAGAACGACCGCCCGTGGGTGCCGATGACGAGGTCGTGATCCTCCACCACCAGATCCGACACCTGGGTGATGGGGAGATTGCGCTGGAGTGACTGCCACGAACCACCGTCGTCCCAGGAGACGTACACCCGGTGCTCCGACGCCGCGTACAGTAGTCCGGGCCGGGTCGGGTCCTCGCGCACCGCCCGGATGAAGTCGTTCTCCGGGAGTCCGCCGACGATCTTCGTCCACGTTTCGCCGTAGTCCTCGGTCTTCCAGATGTACGGGCTCCGGTCGTTGTCCACGAGGTACCGGATGCCCGCCACATACGCCTTGCCCGGCGTATTCGGTGACGCCTCGATGGTGTTGATCCGCACGAAGTCGGGCGCGTCCGGGGGCGTCACGTTGTCCCACGTGGGAGATGCCGCCCGAGCGTTCCGCGTGATGTGGACGTAGCCGTCGTCCGAGCCCACCCACATGACCTGCGTATCGTGGGGCGAGGGCGCGATGGCGAAGACCGTGGCGTACGTCTCCACGCCGGTCTGGTCCCGTGTGATGGGTCCACCCGACGGACCCACCGTCGACGGGTCGTTCCTGGTCAGGTCGGGACTCATCTGGATCCACGTCTGCCCTTCGTTGAGCGTCTTCCAGACCTTCTGCGTCCCGGTGTAGAGGATGTTCGTATCGTGCTTGTCGAAGACGATGGGGAACGTCCACTGCACCCGTTCACGGAGGTCCTCGGCGGATTGGCCCATGGGGTTCTCGGGCCACACCTGGATGGGGCGGCTGAGGCCGGTGTCGTGATCGTACCACGAGAGGGAGCCCCCGTAGCAGCCGGCGTAAAACGTGTTCGGGTCGTCGGGATTCGAGGCGATGTAGCCGCTCTCGCATCCGCCCACGGCGTAGAAGTACGGCGACGCGGCGGACAGGTGTCCCCAACCGCCCGACGGCACGCACGCCGTGGAGTTGTCCTGCTGGGCCCCACAGATGTGATACGGCTCGTGCTCGGTGGTGGTCACGCGGTAGAACTGTGCCGTGGGGTACTCCTGGTCCGTCCACGACTCACCCCCGTTGAAGGAGACGTTCCCGCCTCCGTCGTTGGAGTTGACCATGCGGTTCGGATCCGACGGGGCGATCCAGAGATCGTGGTTGTCGCCGTGGGGCACCGAGATGGTCTGGGGGAAGGTCTCGCCGCCGTCCTCCGATCGGAAGAAGCTCACGTTGAGGACGTAGACCACGTCCTCGTCCTGGGTGTCGGCGTAGATCCGGGTGTAGTAGAACGCCCGCTGCCGGAGATTCCGGTTGTCGTTGACGTACTCCCACGTCTGGCCGCCATCGTCGGAGCGATAAACGCCCCCCTCGGGCTCGTGCTCCACGATGACCCAGACACGGTCGGAGTTCGCACCCGACACCGCCACGCCCATCTTCCCGATGGGTGAGGCGGGATCGAGATCGAGGGTCGCCGTGATGTCCGTCCAGGTCTCACCGCCGTCCGTGGACTTCCACAGCCCGGAATCTGGGCCTCCGGAGCTCATGCCCCAGCTCTTTCGCCACGCCTCCCAAATGGTGGCGTAGAGCACGTCGGGGTCGTTGGGATCGACGACCAGGTCGGCGGCACCCGCCTTCTCGCTCTTGAAGAGCGTGAGGTCCCATGACTCGCCGCCATCGGTCGTCTTGTAGACGCCCCGCTCCGGGTTGTCCGCCGAGTGCACGCCGAAGGCCGCCACCCACGCCGTCTCGCAGTCCTCGGGATGCACCCGAATCCGTGCGATGTTCTGGGACTCGGCCAGACCGAGGTGCTCCCATGTGGCGCCGGCGTCCGTCGATTTGTAGACGCCGTCGCCCTGCATGATGTTGCCGCGCAGCTGAGTCTCACCGGTGCCGATGTACACGACGTCGGGGTTGGCCTCGCAGACGGCGACGGCCCCCACGGACGCGCTGCCGATCTGTCCGTCGGTGACGGGGCGCCAGGTGTTCCCACCGTCGGTGGTCTTCCAGAGTCCGCCGCCCGTGGCTCCGAAGTAGTACTCGAAGGGCCGGCTGTCGCTTCCGGCGGCCCCGGTGGAGCGCCCTCCGCGGGCGATGCCCGCGTTGGACCACGAGAGCATGTCGTAGTAGGACTCGTCGTACTGCTGGCCCTCGGCGGGCTCGGGCACGCCGAGCCAGACGAACGACAGGGCGAGGACGGTGGCCAAGGCAGGCCGCGCGGCGTTGAGCATGGAGTTCAGGGGGTTCGGTCGTAGCGACAGTGGGGTTCGGCCGTCACGCCTCGAGGCGCGACGCCAGACGTGCAACCCGACCCACAGCGTGGGGCCCGGGCGCACCGGTCCCGTAAGGTAGGCGGGCCGCCGCGAAGCGAAAGCCGCGGCGGGTGCGTCGGCGCTGTCAGCGGCCGAAGAGGAATCCCACGATGGAGGACACCAGGGACGAGCTCACGACAGCCGGCGTCGGGTTGTCGGGCGGGAGTCCCTCGCCCTCCTGTCCTCCCCCGATCCCGAATGCAGCCATCCACGCGAACACGACGACACCGGTGAGGCCGACGCCGAGGACGACGGACCGG
>CALJKZ010000171.1 GCA_937983085.1 uncultured Gemmatimonadales bacterium | reverse complement strand
TCCACGGCTACCTCTGGGGGAAGCTGGCGTACGGCGCCCTCCTCTTCGCCACGGCCCTCGTCGACGCGTCCATCGCCGACGTCCTGGCGTCGGAGCGACACCGCCCTCCGCTCGTGGCCCTCGCCCGTGAAGTGGTGGCCGTGACCCTCGCTCGAGGCGTCCGGCCCGAGGCCTTCGACGGCTTCGAGCCGTGGGCGTTCTCGCCGGAAGCCGACGACACCCTGGCCCATACCAGCCTCGACCGACTCGTGACCTTCAACCGCGCCTCGGCCAAGAGCCACAGCGGCGTCTGGCGCGATCTAGCGGTACGGAAGCGCAAGACCGAGGTCGATGCGCAGATCGCGCCCATTGCGGCCCTGGGCCGCGAGGTCGGGGTCGAAGCCCATCGCGTCCAGCGGCTCGTGGAGCTGGTCCACGACGTGGAGGAGGGCCGCCGACCTCAAGCGTGGAAGACGCTGGACGCACTCGCCCTTTGACTCGGTAGGGCGCCCTTCTCGCGGTAGGTGGCTCGTCCTCAGCCGCGGGGGAACAGGTAGGCCGAGTCCTCGAGCCTCGAGTTCCCGTCGACGCTGACGGCGAACCGCGCCCCGGAGTAGATGGCAGCGCCTCCGTACTCCCCGTTCTTGTTCACCGCGTAGTAGTTCACGTTGAAGGAAGGACGGCCGTCGTCGCGTCGGAGGCGGTCCTCCACAGTGACGTGCACGATGCGTCGGAGGGCCTCGAGGCACGCGTCCTTGGGATGCATGCCCTGGCGCATGAGTTCGACGATGGTGTGGCTCCCACACGTCTTGATGACCGCCTCACCTCGCCCGGTGGACCCCGCCGCCCCTACGTCGTTGTCGCAGAACTGACCCGCCCCGATGATCGGGGAGTCACCCACCCGCCCCGGAATCTTGTACGCCAGGCCCGAGGTGGTGGTCACCGACGAGAGGTCGCCGTTGGCGTCGACGATGTCGCAGTTGATGGTCCCCTGAGGACGGTACCCGTCGTGGGAGTCCAGGAGGCCGTCGCCGAAGTCGCCAGGGTCGCGATACCGGCGACCGATGGGCTCGTGGGACTCCTCTGGCGTCAGGTAGTCGTCGGCGTCCGAGAGACGGGCGCGCCATTCGATCCAGCGTTGCCGCGCCTCCTCGGTGACCAACTCCTCGATGCGATGGCCCATGGAGACCGCGAACCGCTGGGCGCCCTCACCCACGAGGAGGTGGTGGTCCGTGTGCCGCATCACGTCCAACGCCACGAGGGACGGCCGCTTGATGCCCTCGAGGGCGGCCACGGCGCCGGCGCCGCGGGTAGGCCCGTGCATGAGGGAGGCGTCGAGCTGGACGATGCCGTCGGCGTTGGGGAGACCGCCGTACCCCACGGAGGTGTCGTTGGGATCCTCCTCCACGAGGTTCACGCCTGCGACGACGGCTTCGATGGTCGTGGCGCCGTCGGCCAGCACCTCGATGGCCCGGGAGACCGCCTCCAAGCCGTTTCCGGAGGCAACGCAGGTCGGCGTAACCCGGCGGATGACGACGTTAGGCGCCCCCTGGAGGGTCTTCGGGAACGCGCCGAGCGCCGCGCCGGCACCCACGCCGGCGCTCGTCCGGATGAAGTCTCGCCTGGTCGTCATTCATGCCTCCGGGTTGAGCCGAATTGATGGTACGAGAAGGCGGTCCAGGACCTGTAGCTGACCGCCTTCCGATGGCGAGAGTATTTGCTGCGTGCCGGGGGCGCCAGCGGGTGCTCAGGTCGTCGGCTCGACGTCCGGGATCGGTCTCAGCGGAGCTGAAGCGACGTCCCGTCGGGCAACTCCACGCGCGCGCCCAACTGGAGAAGGAGCGCGCCGGAGTCGGTGTAGTCGGCGGCGCGGACCACGCGACCACCATCCATCTCGACGATGGTGACGCCGTTGAGCACCACCTCGTGGCCGGTCCCCTGCGAGAGGACCCCGGGCAGGGGCCGCGACTGCACCCCCGAGAAGACCCACTCGAAGATCACTCCGTCGTGGGCGGTGGGATGGACGGCGCCGACGTTCATGAGCACGTCGTCGGCCCAGCGGTGGGCGCCGGTCATATAGCCCACGATCTCTTCGACACCCAGATACGAATGCTGATTCGGAAAGTCTTCGTACGTGGCCTGGGGCCAGAAGAGATCCCGGATGAGAGCGGAGTCGGCCGTTTCGATGGCGACGGCGAGGGATCGGGCGACGAGTTCCGCCTCCCGGGCTCGATCGGCCGTGTCGCTCCCGTCGACGCACGACGCCAGAACGAGCAGGGGTGCTGCCGCCAGGACCAGGACGGCCCCGGGAACGAAGCGGGTACGCGCGTTACCTGAAGGGTGGTCCATGCGTCAGAACCTTGATGCGATGAGGCCGGAGATACCGGCCGCGAACTTAACGCCCGGGGGGGCGGTGGGCTCGAAGGTGTAGCGGAGGTGATTCGATGAACGAACGACTGCGGGCCCTCAACCGCTTCGGCCTCGGTGCCCGGATCGGCGAGGTGGAGGAGCTGGATGCGCCCCGTCGGTGGCTTCACGATCAGGTGGATGCAGCTCCTTCGGACGACGGCGGGGACGACCTGCCCACGGTCCGCGAGATCGGCGCCGCCTTCTCCGGCTTGAGGGAGGCTCAACGAAGCCGCTCCGAGGACGCGATTGCCGACGCACGACGGGGCCTTCGCGAGTTGGTGGCGACGGAGGTGTCCGCCGCCTTCGCCCGGCGAGTGCGCAGTGAACGACCCTTCGTCGAGCGGCTGGTCGCGTTCTGGTCCAACCACCTCTGCGTGTCCGCATCGTCCAAGCAGCAGGTGGCCGCCTTCGCCGGCCACTACGAGCGGACTGCCATCCGACCTCACGTGCTGGGCCGCTTCGAGGACCTGGTCATGGCGTCGGCCAAGCACCCGGCCATGCTCTTCTACCTCGACAACTTCCAGTCCATCGGGCCCGACTCGCTGGCCGGTCGGCGCTCGGCTCGGGGAGGAAACGCTCGCGGCCTGAACGAGAACTATGCCCGTGAGTTGCTGGAGCTGCATACGCTCGGGGTCGACGGGGGATACGGCCAGGACGACGTCGAGGCCCTCGCCCGCATCCTCACGGGATGGACCGTGGCCGGCGTGGGACCCGCGGCCCGGGATGGCGAGACCATGCGCTTCGCCTTCCGGCCCATCCTCCACGAGCCCGGAGCGAAGACGGTTCTCGGCACCTCGTACGGCGGAGGGTCGAGGCGGAGGGGGGGAGGGGTCGAGGAGGGCGAGGAGGCCATACGAGACTTGTGTCGCCACCCCTCGACGGCTCGATTCGTGGCGACGAAGCTCGTCCGGCACTTCGTCTCCGATGATCCCCCGGGAGAGGCGGTGGAGCGGGTCGCCGGGGTCTTCCAGGAGTCCCGCGGGGACCTTCGTGAGGTGGCCCATGCCGTCGTTGAACTGGACGAAGCGTGGACGACGCGGCATCGGAAGTTCCGCCCACCACAGGAGTGGCTCGTGGCCGTGCTGCGGGCGTTCCGGGTCGAGGAGGTGCCGGAGCGGGCCCCGGGAGTGCTGCGGCAGCTTCGGCACTCCCTCTGGGCGCCTCCCTCACCTAAAGGCTACGAGGACACGCAGGGGCCGTGGTCGGATCCCGACGCCCTCATGAACCGGGCGGAGCTGGCCCGATCCATCGCCCGACCCATGAGGATCCGCGACCCCAGGGTGGTGCTGAGCGTCATCGAGGTCGAGGACGGCGATCCCCTCCACGACGCCCTGGGCGATCCGTCCATTCCCGTTCGAGATCGCGTGGCGCTGGGCATCGGCGGCCCGACCTTTCAGTGGAGGTGACCATGGACAGGCGGACGTTCGCACGGGGAATGTGCCTGGGAGGGGCGGCGACCTTCGCGCTTCCCATGGTCCGATTCGCCCAGGTGCCGGGAGACGGGAAGCTGGTCTTCGTTCTTCTCCGTGGTGGCTTCGATGGCCTCGCCGCCGTCGTACCCCTGGGAGATCCCGACTACGTGAAGATCCGGGGCTCCATGGCGTTCGAGGCTTCGGACGTGGCGGCGTTGGAGGACGGGTTCGGCTTGGCGCCGGGTCTCGCTCCGTTGCGGAGCGTGTGGGAGGACGACGAGCTGGTGGTGCTCCACGCCATGGCCATTCCGTACCGGACGCGCTCCCACTTCGATGGGCAGGCGATCCTGGAAACCGGGCTTTCGCGGCTCCAGGGGTCGTCGGACGGGTGGTTGAACCGCCTGCTCCAGATCATGGATGGAGAGCGATCCGGTATCGCCGTGGCGGCGGGCATGCCCCGGTCCCTCTCGGGACCCCACCCCGTCGCCAGCTGGTCGCCGGCTCAGCTCGGCGCCGTGGACGACCCGTATCTCGATCGCCTGGCGGTGCTGTACCGTGCCGACCGGCGACTGCATGACCGGTTCGAGGCTGCCCTCCAGCTACGGGAGTTGGCGTCGGGCATGGAGTCGGGCGGTGCCGGACCTCAGGCCGGTCGAGGGCGCGTGGCGCCGGTGATGACGGCGGCGGCGCGCTTCCTGCGCGAGCCGGGCGGGCCGAATGTGGCCGCCCTGGAGTTCTCGGGCTGGGACACCCACGCGAACCAGGGCATGGCCGGCGGCCAGCTCGACCGCCTCCTGGGGCAGCTGTCGGAGGGCCTCCTCACCTTCCGCACCGAGATGGGTGACGCCTGGCGGGACACCACCGTGGTAGTCATGACCGAGTTCGGTCGCACGGCCCGGCCCAACGGGACCCGGGGCACCGACCACGGGACGGCAGGGGCCGGATTCGTCCTGGGTCCGAGGGTGGCACGGAGCGCCGTGGTTACGGACTGGCCGGGATTGGGGGAGCGGGCTCTCTACCAGGACCGTGACCTCAACCCCACGCTGGACACCCGGGCGGTGCTCAAGGCCGCCATCGCGGGCACCTTCGATCTGACCGGGGCTCAGGCCGACCGGGTCTTTCCGGGTTCGAACGACGTACGTGGCCTCTGGACCCTCATGCGCTGAGTGTGAAGCGCTGACCGGGAGCCCGAATGCTCGGGCTCCCGGCTTACCGTGTCGGGCGTTGAAGCGCGATTGCCTCAGTTGCGTTACCGAGACCGTTCCAGCGACGGATCGAGATCCGAAAGCCCCATACCCGCCAGCAGCTCGCGCTGGACCTCCTCCGCCACGCGGTTGATGCGTTCGATCCCGTGGCTCTCCCCGCTGACCGTCCGAAGAGGCCGGTGGCCGAACGGGAGATCGATGAGCCTCGCGATGTCCGCAGCGACGATACTCGGATCGTGATCGGGATTGCCGTCCATCATCTCCCGGAATCCATCCATCGCCTTCTCGGGTGCCTGCCCGAGATCACCGTACGCGTCGAGGCGCTTCGGGTCGTCTGGGCGAGGCGCCGCCGCGATGATCCCCGTCGAGAACGGACCGGGCTGAACGATGACGGAATCGATTCCGAAGCGACTGAGTTCGTACCGGTACATCTCTGCGAGCGCCTCGACCGCGAACTTGCTCGGATTGTATGTGCTGAGAAACGGGAAGAGGACGCGCCCCGCGAGGGAAGACACGGTGACGAAAAGCCCTTCGCCCCTGGTCCGCATCACGGGGAGCGCTGCCCTGAACATGCGTGCCGGACCCACATAATTGACGTCCATCTGGTGTCGGAGTTGGGCGGGCGTGAATGCCTCGGTCAGTCCGAGGTTCATGACTCCGGCGTTGTTGATCACAACGTCCAGTCGGCCCTCATCCGCCACGGTCCGGGTCACGGCCTTGGTCACCGAAACCTCAGATGTGACGTCCAGTTCGACGATCCGCACGCGGCCGGGCCGATCGAGCGAAGAGAGTGTATCCGCAGCGGCCGCGTTGCGTCCGGTCGGGTCCCTCATCGAGGCGTACACCGTGAAACCCCGGCTCGCGAGCTCAGCGACGGTCGCAGCGCCGATGCCCCGACTACTACCCGTCACGAGCACGACCTTCGCCTTGGTGCTCATCGTTCCTCGTCCAATTCGTTGCGCCGGAGCCAGTCGCGTATGGCCCGCCCGATGGCGTCGGGCTGATCTTCCTGTATGAAGTGCAGTCCCTGACCGACGAAGGCCGTCTGGATGTTCCGAACGTTTTCCTCGTACCAAGGCACGAGCTCGAGAGGCACGACCACACCGGGATCGGCGTGAACGAGGAGGATCGGGATCTCGGATGTCGTCATGAAGCTGTGGATCTCGGACATGCTTTCGACGACGTCGCGCGGCTCACCGGCGATCGGGATCTCTCGAGGCCACTTCAGCATTGCCTCGCGATCGGCGCGATCCGCGAACGGACGACGGTACTCGGCCATTTCCGCCTCGGTGAGCGTTCGATTGATGAAGCTCGGCAGGACCTGCTCAATGAATATGTTCTGGTCGATCACCAGCTCCCGCCCCTGAACGGGATCCTTGAAGGCGCGGAACATCGCCCCCATCTCCTCCCCCATTGCCTCGAAACTCGACTGAGGGAACACGGGTGGGAGCACGCCCTCCATGACGGCGACGGCTCGGACTTTCCCTGGGTGACGACGAGCGAGTTCAAAGCCGATGGCGGCACCCCAGTCGTGAAGAACCAGCGTGACCCGGTCCAGCTCGAGCGCCTCGATGAAGGCGTCGAAGACCCGGACCTGCTCGGCGAATCCGAGCGCCGGGTCTGGCCTCTCCGAGTCGCCCATCCCCGGAAGGTCGAGGGCGATGGCACGGGCGCGATCCGAGACGTGCGGAATGACGTTGCGCCAGAGGTACTTCGAGGTGGGGTTGCCGTGCACGAAGACTACGGGAGCACCCGTGCCCTCGGACACGTAGGCCACGCGCACGCCGCCGGCCTCCACGTATTCGACCGTGTGGTCGAAGGCATCTGAGACGCCGGGCGGCGGGAGCCTACCCTCCGCGCCCCCCTGCGCGGCCGTGCCGGAGGGGGTCAGCCACAGAGCCACGAGGAGAGCGACCGGATTGACTGTTCTGATCTGCATGATGGCCCTCCTCAGCCAACCTTCACGACGTCGAGCCTCGAGAAGGCCTGGTCGCGAATAGGGACGAGTTGCGTGTACGCGGGGTCCCCAAAGGCCGCCGTCACGGCGTCCGTCGAAGGGAAGTCCATCATCACCACCACGTCGGGTGCCTCACCAATCCAAGCCTGGTCCGGCTTCGCCTTCAACACGGGGCGAGCTCCGTTGGCGGCCATGATGGGACCGGCGGCGGCTTGATACTCTGCGAGGGCCTCCTGCCCGTCCGGATTCAGCCATCCCGTGACCAGTACCCGGGCGCCCGCGTTTGGCGTCCAGAGGTGGTCTGCGAAGGCATCGTCGACGGGAACGGGATGAATGTGGTGCGAGAGGTTGCTGAGCGTCTTGAAGGCGATGCCCAGGGGCACCGCCATGGCCTGCTCGCGCGTGTACCCCGCCTCGTACAGGTCCGACACCGTTCCCTCGTCGAGGGAGCCGGTCGCCTCGAGCAGCGCCTCGGTGAACTTTCGCAGCGACTCCAATCTCGGTGTCAGGAGGGGGGAACCGGCCCTCAGGGCGTTCAGGTCGTCGGCACCGAGGCCGACCATCCCGGCAAGCATCGAGTGGCCGGACATGCAATACTCGCAGCCGTTCTTCCGGCTCACCGTAAGGGCGACAACCTCCTGTTCGACGGGCGAGAGCGGCGATTCCCGAAAAGCCTCCTCCAACGCCAGATAGGCGGTCAGGACCGGCGGTGCCGACGACATTGAGCCGGCAAGGTTCGGGACAAAGCCGTACTTCTGGCGCACCGCAGCCAGATGCGGCTTCGACGCCTCTGGTGCGGTCTCTTCCGTGTGAATGACGTGTTCCATCGTTTCGATCTCCAGCGCTTGTGGGAGTTTGGAGTTGACCGGTCATCTAGTCCGGCACGTGTGCCCACTCTAGCTTGAGTAGACCGGTCGGTCAAGTCTTGGCAGACCGGTCGTCTTCTGCTTGATTTGGCTCAGGAGGTGGATCGATGCCTATAGAGACTCACGAGACGAAGCAGCGTCTGCTTGCGGTGACCGCGGATCTTCTCTGGTCGGGGAGCTTTCACTCGTCAGGCGTGGGGGAGATCTGTCGCCAAGCCGGCGTGAAGAAAGGGAGCTTCTACCACTTCTTCCCGTCGAAGGTAGACCTGGCGATCGAGTCGGTTCGAGCTGCATGGCGGGAGGCGGAGCGGACCGTCTTCGACCCGGTCTTCGCAGCCGACCACGAGGGGCTCGGACGGGTGCTTGCCCTCGTATCGGCGGTCGATGCACAGCAGCGGGCGGAGTACGAGGCCCGCGGGGTGTACCTGGGCTGCCCTTTCGGAGGACTCGGCCAGGAGATGGCCCACCAGGACCCCCGTCTCCAGGCCACCGTGCATGAGATCTTCGAGGAGCACGTGCAATGGTTCCGACGTGCACTCCAGGAAGCGGTCGAGACGGGAGACGCTGAGCCCGGCGACGTGCATCAAAGGGCCCGAAACATCCTCGCGCTCATGGAGGGAGGGCTGCTCGTCGCGAAGGTCGGAAACGACCCGGACCTGTTTACTGCGGTGGTCGGAGCCGTGCCTGCCCTGGCCCGCGCCGATTCGGGACGGGACGACGCGGCCGACTGAGGCGACGGCAGCCTCTCGAGGTCAGCTTCCGCCGGGGTAGTTGGCCATGTTCACGTGGGAGATCCGGTAGCCGCGACTCGTTCGGACCACGACCAGGGTCAGGGGCCCACGAGCAACGTCCTGGCGGGAGACCCGGTTGCCGAAGTGCCAGATGGCGCTCACGATGGCGCTGTCGTCGAAATCGGTGATGACGGTTTGCTCGAGCCAGAGCTCCTGATCGGGTCGCAGACCTCCGGGGACGAAGCCCTGGGTCTCGTGATACTCCACCACGGCCTCGAACCCTTCTACGAGGCCCACGGAGTCGGACGGGAAGTAGGTCATGGCCGCGTCCTCCAGGAAGACGTCGTCCAGGGCTTCCGTGTCGTAGCGACGCCAGAGCCCGAGCCACGCCTCCAAGGCCTCCTGCGGAGAGGTGGGTCCGGCTGCGGGATCCGACTCGCGTTCCGCTTCCGCCACGCGAGGCCGGTAGCTCGTCCTGTCGAAGCGCTCTCCGTTCTTCCACACGGCGCGCACCGATCGGAGGGCCGACATGTCGGCGATGGGGTCGTCGGCCAGGAGCACGAAGCTCACGGGGCGGCCGTGCTCCAGCACTCCGTATCGGTCTTCGGCGCCCAAGGCTTCGGCGGCTGCACTGGTGGCCGAGACGATGGTCTCCATGGGGGTGAGTCCGCCCCCGTCGGCGAGCTCCTCCAGCTCTTCGTACAGAGCCGGGAAGGGGTCGCCCTGTGGCGCCGTGAAGTCGGTGCCCGCAATGACGGGGACGCCCATCTCCGCCGCCCGGGCCACGAGTGCGCGGGCGAAGGTGACGTCGCATCGGTCCGATAGGTCGCTGTCTGCGTCCGCAGCCCGGGCGTACATGGCGAGGGTCGCGTCGAGGACGGTGCCGTTGGCGTTCATCGCCTGGAACAGCTCGGTGAAGATGGGCGAGCCCGCACTGAAGTTCCCGTACTGGGGCACCTCGTCGTGATGGTATTCCGAGGGTGCCTCGGCCATCCCCTCCCACGCGAGACGACAGACGTGGGAAATGACGTCCACACCCGACTCGACGACCTCCATGGGGCGCGTGGGGAACACCATGCTGTGGGCCCACACCTGCATCTCCTGTCGGTGCGCCTCACGCGTGATGGCCCGAACGATGTCCGTCTCGAGGTTCGCGTAGATCTTGATGCCGGTGGCGTAGGTCCCCTTGGCCATGGCAACCGCCTGCACGATGTCCGTCTCGGGGGTGATGGCCTGCATCCACGGGACGTCCCCGGCCGACTCTCCGGCCGCGGAGGCCTGGGGTCGGGGGTCGGAGAGGAAGGAGGGGCCGGCCATCAAAGCCGAAAAGTAGACGTCGGGTCCTCGGATCTGCCCCAGGCGCGTATCCCGGGCGAGGGAGGCCAGAGCCCGGGCGTCGCCTGCCATGTCCCGGACGGCCACCACACCCCCGTACAGCAGCCGCTCCAACTCCGCCTCGGCCCGTGACCGGTTCGGCGAGGTGGCCAGGTGGACGTGGCTGTCGATGAGGCCTGGTATCACCCAACCACCGCCCAGATCGGTGACGATGGCGTCTCGAGGAGCGTTGGGACCGGACAGGAGCTCCCTGCGGCTGGACACCGTGAGGATCTCGTTCCCCCGAATGGCCATGGCAGCATCGGGAAGGGGAGGCCCGCCCCGCCCATCGATGAGGGTGAAGCCGTAGAGCACCTCGAGAGGCGGGGCTCCATTGACCTGGCCCGCCACCGGGGCCGTCGTCAGGACGAGCGCCAGAGCGGCCAGGGACAAGGCCATGGCTGATCGGATCATGGCTCCAAGAAGGCACCGGGGACCTCCGAGGGGCAAGGAAAACGGCATCTCGCCGCCCTCACCGCGTGCGGTCAGCCCTCGTCGATCTCCAGCCCCACGCCCGTCGGGGTCACCACCAGCGTCGGCAATATGGTCCGCACCTCCTCGCCACCGATGGCGTCGAGGGCCTCCTCGGCCGACCGGTATTCCGCGAGCTCCTCCAGGGTCTTGATGGTGGGAAACACCATGGGAATCTCCCCAGCGTCGCAGCGCCGGAGTGCGCTCTCGGGGGAGATCCACAACGCCTCCGTCATCTCGCGGGGGTCGACGAGGGCCTCGGTGCCGGCGGGGACGCGGGCGGCGAAGAAGCGGGTGTCGTATCGCCTCGGCTCGGGTGTCGGCGTGATCCAGTGGGCGATGTACTCCATCCGGTCGCCGTCGACGCGGCAATCCAGCGCGGCGAGGGCCTGTGCGAAGTCGAGGCGGTCCTGCATGAGCTCTTCGCGAACGTCGTTGACATGGGCGTCCACCAACGCGGTGGGTGGAGGCGTCCCGTCCGGACGCTCGCCGACGAGGATGCCCGTCTCCTCGAAGGCCTCCCGAAGCGCCGCCAGGTAGTAGGCGATGGCCGGCGGGTCACCGTCCGGGAGTCGGAGGCGACGGGCCGCGGTTTCCGGGCTGAGATCCGCCAGGAGTTCCATGGCCTCGGGCGTGGCGTCCGAGCCGTCCACGCGACCTCCAGGGAAGACGTAGGCGCCCGGCACGAAGCCGGCGCGACGACTTCTCCGCATGAGAAGCACCTCCACCCCGTCGCCTCCGTCGCGCAGGAGCACGATGGTGGCGGCGGGTCGCGGTGTGGCCGGCGTCACCGGCTCCTCGTCGAGGGACTCGGCGAAGCCGTCGGGGAGGCGATCGAAGGGGATGACCGAGCGGGGATCACTCAATGTCCGGCTGCCATCCCGTCCTTCCGCGGGTCCGAGGCGGCCGCCCACCCGCGGGCCAACTTCAGGATGGCCTGGCCGCCTCCGAAGGCGACGCCGAGGGGATCGCGCAGCTCGTGTCCCAGGGCCTCGAGCTCTGCGGCGACGTCGGGGTCCAGATTCTCGATGGCGACGCGGGTACCGCTGAAGTGCCTGAAGCGCGCGGCATCGATGGCCTCCTGGGGGTCCATCCCGAACTCCACCATGTTGAGCATCACCTGCACGTGGCCCTGGGGCTGCATGGAACCGCCCATGACCCCGTACGAGAGCCACGGCTCGCCCCCTTTGGTGACGAAGGCCGGAATGATGGTGTGGAAGGGCCGCTTGTTGGGGGCGATGCGGTTGGGGTGGCCCTCTTCGAGGGTGAATCCGGCCCCCCGGTTCTGCAGGACCAGGCCGGTGCCGGGGATGACCACGCGCGACCCGAAGTAGCCGTACACCGAGTTGATGAACGAGACCATGTTGCCGTGACGGTCGGCCACGGTGAGGTAGATGGTCTCGGAATCCGTCACGAGGTGGCCCGGATCGGGCCGGTCGGCCGCGGCCGCGGGATCGATGAGGCTGGCGCGTCCCGCCAGGTAGGCCGGATTCAGGAGCGACTCGGGCTGGACGTCCATGTGATCCGGGTCGGCGACGTAGCGGGCCAGATCGGCGTGGGCCAGCTTCTTCGCTTCGATGAGCGTATGGAGGTACTCGGCCGAGTTGTGGGTCATGCCCGAGAAGTCGTAGCCCTCCAGCATCTTCAGCATCTGGAGAGCGGCGATGCCCTGACCGGCGGGCGGCAGCTCGTAGAGGGTGTAGCCCTTGTAGTCCACGGAGAGGGGTTCGACCCACCGGGCCTCGTGGGTGGCGAGATCCTCGAGGGTGAGGTAGCCACCGAGCTCATCGAGGCCCTCGACGATCTGGCGCCCGAGCTCTCCTCCGTAGAAGACCTCGGGTCCGTGCTCGGCCACGCGACGGAAGGTCCGGGCGAGGTCGGGGTTCCGGAACCAGTCTCCCGCCTTCGGCGCTTCGCCGTCGATGAGGAAGGTGGCAGCGGCACCTTCGTCCCGACGCAGACCTTCCACGGTTCCTTCCCATGCCTGGGCGATGATCGGCGAGACGGTGAAGCCCTCGTTCGCGTTCCGGATGGCCGGGGCCAGAACCTCGGCCAACGACATGGTGCCGTAGGTTTCGACGAGGAGACTCCACCCGGAGAGCGCGCCGGGCACCGTGACGGAGCGCGGTCCGCTGCCCGGGACGCCGTCGTCTTCGGCGACCAGGGCGTCCACATCGACCTTGCTCCCCGACTTCCCGCTAGCGTCGAGGCCGATGAGCCGGCCCTCCTCCGCGTCCCAGAAGAGGGCGAACATGTCGCCGCCCATCCCCGTCATGTGCGGCTCGGTGACGTTCAGGACCGCGGCGGCGGCGACCGCCGCGTCGTATGCGTTGCCGCCGTCCTGGAGTATCCGAAGAGCCGCGGCCGTGGCCAGGGGCTGGCTCGTGGCGGCGACGCCGTTGGGGGCGTAGACCGTCGAGCGGCCGGACTGGGTAGCCGGGCTGGTGAACGGGCCCGTCATCAAGGAGCGCGCTTCCTGGGCCTGCGCCTCGGGAGGGGTGACGGTGGTCAACGAGGCGGCGACGAGCGCCGAAGCGGCGGCGGCGAAGAGAGTGCGCATGAAGGTCCCTGCTTCATTCGTGAGAACGTGAAGATCAATCGTGCTCTCCGCCGTCGGCGGACGATGGAGCGCGGTGGTTCGCCTGGGGCTCGAGAAGGTGCACCCGTCGGGAGAACAGCTCGTCGAGACGACGGATGTCGTCGTCGGTGCCGTGGGGGTCTCCCCAATGGATGGGTACCACGACCTCGGCGCCACAGGCTTCCCCGGCGCGGGCGGCGTCCTCGACTCCCATGGTGTAGTGCCCTCCCACGGGGAGGAAGGCGACATCACAGCGGATGCCGTACATGGCATCCAGGAAATCGGTGTCCCCGGCGTGGTAGTAGGTGGTATCGCCGGCGGTGAAGACGTAGCCCAACCACCCCTGGTCGGGCGTGTGGAACTTCTTGTCGACATTGTGCGCCGGAACGGCCAGGACATCGAAGCCGTCGATCTGCAGCATGTCGCCGGGTCGCATGAAGTGATCGGCGTCGTCCAATTGCTTCTTCATGGAGGCCGGTGCGATGAGCACGGTGCGGCCGCCCCGGACCCGAGCGATGTCGTCCTCGGAGAAGTTGTCGTAATGGGGATGCGTCAGCAGAACGAAGTCCGCATCCGAGTCCTCGTCGACGCCCAGGGGATCCACGTGGATCTCCAGGCCCTGGTGGCGGATTCGCACGGACGAGCCCCGGAACCAGGTGATGCCGTCGAGTGAATCGGCCATGGGTTTCGACTCCGGTGGCGCTGGGCGAAGCGAGGTGCCAAGCTAACTTCCGCCGTCAGACCGAAAAAGTGGCGCGAGGCCGAGTCGGGTTCGGCGCCAGATTGGCAGGGAGTCCTGCGGATCGGGCACGAAAACCGGGCTTTCCCGTGGCAAGGATCGTGCACGACGGTACCACCCTCACAGACACCAGAGCGCCGGAGTACCCACGCTGTCTGACGACGATCTCAATCCCGAGGCCGAGACCCCGGGTCAGGAGCAAGACGATCCCATGGCCGAGCGGTTCACCCTGCCCGTGCTTCCTCTCCGCGACACCGTGGTGTATCCCGGCGTCGCCGTACCCATCTCCGCCGGCCGACCCGGCACGGTGGAGGCGGTCCAGGAGGCCCTCGACGGAGACCG
>CALJKZ010000170.1 GCA_937983085.1 uncultured Gemmatimonadales bacterium | reverse complement strand
GACGCTTCCACGCCCCGGCTCCGTGCGTCGAGGCGACGCAAGACCCGGATGGCCTGGGGGAAGAGCCGGGGATGATGCGCTGGACTCGGCGGTGGGTCTTCCACGCCCAACTGCTCGAGTTCGGCGGCAACCGCCATCTGGTTGGCGAGGGTGGGACCGTAGTGCAGAGAGCGGGTCCCCCGGTTCACGTGGATCCAGGTCACCATCCCCACAAGGAACGCCGCCATGACCGTCGCCTGGACCGCGTAGACCCTCCTCGCCCAGACGCGGTGGACCAGGTCGCTCATCCCCCACCACCACAGCAGGAAGAAGGCGGGCCACACGCCGCTGTAATAGTGAGGGTGTTCCACCAATCGCTTCCCGTTGGCGACCACGACGAAGAAGACGAGGGTCAGAGCCACGACGGCGGCAATCGCCGGGCCTGCATCCCCGAGGCCCCCATAACGGGGGTCGCCGCCTCGTGAGCCACCGTCCGGGGAGGCAGCACTTGCGGTCCAGCCGCCCCCATCTCGCAGGGTGCGATTCAAAAGCACGGCGCCCCACGCCCCCACTCCGTAGCTCACGCACGAGAGCGCGACGACCACCGGTGCCAGACCCCCGGCGGACCAATCCCCGACGACGTAGTCGAAGCCGCGCACCGAGAAGATCCTGAAGCCGTCGAGGGCGAAGAGGAGCGCGCGGGGCGACGGGGACCACAGGAGGCTGGTCGCGGCGCCCGCCGAGAGGTCCCGTAGGTAGGGGACCATGACCGCCACCGAGGCGGCGCCCACCAGAGCCACGGTCCCGGCGAAGCGGCGGTCGGCCACGAATCGGCGCCGCTGGCTCACCATGAGGTGCACGAAGACGGCCGCCACGAGAGGCGTCGTCATCAGGTGGGTCATGAGGCAGAGAACGGCGAACGCAGCCGTCCCCACCAACCATCGCGTGCGGCCGGTCGCGTGGAAGGCGGAGTACGTCGCCACTACCATGACCGTGAACGGGATGGAGAAGCTGTTGTCCCAAAGATCGCGGGCGTAGAACCACAGGTACGGACTGAGGAATGCGAACGCCGCGAGAGGGAGCGACAGTCCGGGCAGACTCCGGCCAAGGAGGAGGAGACCTCCTGCAGTGGGGAGCGTCACGAGGACGATCTTGATGACGGCCACGACGCGAAGGTCGGACGTCAGCAGCAGCGTCGCTTGATAGAACCACGTCGGCGCAGGCCCGTACGCGGCGCCGCGGGTGCCCTGGAGTCCCGACGTCACCGCGGTCCCGGACTCCAAGGCATCCAACCCCAGTTCGATGATGAGGGGTTCGTCGGCAATGAAGGGCACATCGCCGGGAAAGAGCAGTCGCAGGAGTCCGAGGCCGACGAAAAGGGCGACGGCCGGTCCGACGGCGCGACTGCGGGAACCGGCCCTCAGGAGGAGTCGCCCCGGGCCAGGACCTCACGGAGACGCTGCAGGTCGTCCCAGAAGGGCCCCAGCGAGCGCGGATTCCGGGGCAGCGCCGCCGGGTGGTACGTCACCACCAGGGGGACGCCGTGATAGCTGTGCACCTCACCCCTGAGGCGCCCGAGGGAGACCTTGTCCCGTCCGGTGAGGAGCTTCCCCGAGAACGAACCCACGGCGAGGAGAGCCTCGGGGCGTACCAGATCGATCTGCTTTCGCAGGTACGGCGAACACGTCTCGATCTCGTCGGGCTTGGGATCGCGATTCCCCGGGGGGCGACACTTGAGGACGTTGGCGATGTAGACGCTCTCCTGCCGACTCAACCCTACCGTGGCCAGGAGGAGGTCGAGGTACTGTCCGGCCGCCCCGACGAAGGGGATCCCGGTCTCGTCCTCGTTGGCGCCGGGAGCCTCGCCCACGACCATGAGCCGGGCGTCGCGAGGGCCATCGGAGAAGACGACCTGGGTGCGGCCCTCGCACAGGCGGCACCGCGTGCATTGGAGTGCCTCCTGGCGCAGCGCGTCGTAGTCGTCGGGCAGTGCGCCGTCCGCGGAAGGCACGGACGCAGTGCGTTCCCCGGCGCCCTTTTCGGGCCGGGCTTCAGCCCCCGTTTCGGGCCGGGCTTCGGCCCCCTTCCTGGGCCGCGCTCCGCTCCCTCGGTCCGGACGGGGCACCGACGGGGCCTTCGGATTCGAAGAGTCGCTGACGGGGCCCCGTTCGCCCGCCTCGTCGGAAGCCGACGAGCGAGCAGCAGCCACGAGCCTCAACGCTTCCTCCCGGGTCAGCCCTTCCAGGAAGATCTCTCCCCCTCCCATCTCCAGGCGCTGCCTGAGGAGGCGGGCGGATTCGGAGGCAGAGGGGCGCCGGCTCACGAGTCCACCCCGGACGGCGCCCCACCGCCATCCTGCAGAATCGTCGCCGCGCGGTCGAGGATCTCTTCGGCAACGTCGTCCTTCGACAGGAGTGGCAGGGCTTCGCGCTGGCCCGACGCGTGGAAGAGCGTCACGCGATTGGTATCCACCTCGAAGCCAGCCCCTTCCTCGGTGGCGTCGTTGGCCACGAGCAGATCGAAGGCCTTCCGCTTCAGCTTCTCCTCGGCGTGGGCCTCCAGGTCGTCGGTCTCGAGGGCGAAGCCCACGGTCACGCTGCCTGCCCTTCTACGGGGCACCGTCCCCAGGGCGACGTCGGGATTCTCGACGAGCGTGAGCGTGAGACCGTCACCTGCGTCCTTCCGCTTGATCTTCCCGTCCTTCGGGTCTGCCGGCCGGTAGTCGGCGACTGCTGCGGCGAAGACGCTGACGTCGGCGCTCTCGATTCGGGAGGAAACCGCAGCGTCCATCTCGCGAGCGGTCTCGACGCGCACCGTCTCGACGCCGTAGGGAGCCTCGAGGGCGGACGGCCCGGATACGAGCGTCACCTCGGCACCGCGGCGCCAGGCGGCAGCGGCAATGGCGTACCCCATGCGGCCCGACGAGCGATTGCCCACGTAGCGCACGGCGTCGATGGCTTCGCGAGTGGGTCCGGCCGTCACGAGGACCCGGGCGCCGCTGAGAGAGGACGTCGCGGTGAGGGCCCGTCCCACGGCCTCCTCGATCTGCCACGGCTCGAGCATCCGTCCGGGCCCCTGCCCCTCTCCGACGGCGAGGGCGCCCTTGGCGGGCCCGACCACGTGGTAGCCCAGCTCGTCACGGAGGTGGCGGAGGTTCGCCTGGACCTGGCGATGGGCGAACATCCGGTCGTTCATGGCCGGGCACACGAGAACCGGCGCCCGGGTGGCCAGGAGGGTGGTGCAGATGAGATCGTCGGCGCGGCCCTGAGCGGCCCGGGCAATGAAGTCGGCCCCGGCGGGGGCGATGCACACGACGTCGGCCTCCCGACCGAGGCGAATGTGCAGCGCAGCCCCTTCGGCCGAGAACAGGTCGGTGAGGGCGGTGCGCCCCGTGACGCCCTCGAAGGAAAGGGGCGCCACGAACTTCTGGGCCGATCGCGTGAGGACCACGTCCACTGTGGCCCCCAGCCGCGTCAGGTCACGAGCGAGCTGGACGGACTTGTAGGCGGCGATGCCGCCGGTCACCCCCAGAACGACACGTCGGTCCTTCCAGGGGCGGCGCGGGACGAGAGCGGTGGTCACCGTGCGTCCCGAGGCGGAGGCTAGAGCTCTTCGCGACGCCGGCGCTTCACCAACCGGAACTCGATCTGGCCGGAGGTCAGCGCCTCCAGGGAACGCGTCGTAAGCTTCTTCTCCTCACCGAGAGGCATTGCCTCGCTGGGAAGGGAGTTGAGTTCGCGCGCGTACTTCGCCGCCACGAGCACACCGAGGTACTTGCTCTCGGTGCCCGTCGCGACCTGATCAGGTGTGAAAACCCGCATGGGTGCTCCTTATCGTTCGTCCTGCACGTAGGGTCCGTATTCGGAATCCAGGATCCGAGCGATCTCCGCGCGGAGATCCTCGGCGTCCATCTCGGGGGCCGCCGGCTCCTGCCCCTCCTCCATGATGAGTCGGATCTCGGCGAGACACTCGTCGAGGTCGTCGTTCACCACGACGTAGTCGAAATCCGGCACCGCCTTCAGTTCGTCGAGGGCCGACAGGAGACGCCGGGCGATGTTCTCCGGTGCCTCCGTCCCGCGACGTTTCAGACGAACCATCATTATATCAACAGAAGGCGGCAGAACGAAGATGAGAACGGCGTCGGGAATGGCCTTCTTGATCTGTCGTGCTCCCTGCACGTCGATGTCGAGCACGACGTGCCGGCCCCGGTGCGCCTCCGATTCGATCTCCGAGAGGGGGGTTCCGTACAACCGGTCGTGGACACGGGCCCACTCCACGAACTCCCCCGCCTCGATCCGACGTTCGAAGTCGTCCTCGTCGAGGAAGTGGTAGTCCACCCCGTCGCGTTCACCGGGACGAGCGGGTCGCGTGGTGGCCGAAATTGAGAAGACGTAGCGGTCCGATCCATCGACGAGGCGACGGGCGATGGTGGTCTTCCCTGTTCCGCTGGTCGCGGCCAGCACCAGGGGCCGGGCTCGGGGGAATCGTCCCGCCACCTCCTCGTCGGCCGAGATTCCCGTCCCGTTCCGACCACTCATTCGACGTTCTCGATCTGTTCGCGGAGACGTTCGATCTCCTCCTTGATGGCTACGGCGGCCTCGGCCAATTCCGCGTCGTTCGCCTTGGAGCCGACCGTGTTCGCCTCGCGGTGCATCTCCTGCACCAGGAAGCCCAGGCGCTTGCCCACGGGCTCCGCGCCATCCCCGGCGAGGGCGTCGCGGAAGAGCTCGATGTGCGAGCGGAAGCGAACGACCTCTTCGTTGATGTCCCACCGCTCCGCGGTGTAGGCCACCTCCCGGGCGAGGCGTTCCTCGTCGACGTCCACCTGTTCCGACAACTGGCGAATGGCTTCCCTGAGGCGATCGCGGTGCTCCAGGAGCCGCTGTGGAGCGCGAGCCTCCACCACATCGAGCTGGGCCTCCATGGCCGTGAGGCGACCCTCGAGGTCCGACTCCAGCCGCTGGCCCTCAGCCATGCGCATGGCCAGGCACGCCTGGGCCGCCCGGTCCGTGAGATCCACGAGCAGCGCCTCGTCGATTCCTTCGGTCCGGTCGACGTCGGGGGCTCGGAAGACGTCGGAGAAGCGGGCGATGAGCGCGAGGTCGGGCTCGCCGGCAAGACCGAGTTCGTCGCGGAGCCGGACCAGGGCGTTCTGGTAGGCCCGTGCCTTCTCGACGTCCACCCGGGCCGTTCCGTCGTCGGCCACCGTCGAGCGATCGACGGTGAGGGACACGGAGATGTGGCCCCGGGCCAGGTGGACCTTGAGGGCGTCGCCGATGGCCTTCTCGTAGCGGTCGAACCCCGAAGGCGTTCGGATGTTGGTATTGAAGAACCGATGATTGACGGACTTCACCTCGACGCGAATCCGTCCGGCCGGGGAATCCCCCTCGGCATCACCGTAGCCGGTCATGCTCCGGATCACTCGTCACCTCCATGGAAGGCGAGGAAGGTAACGGTCCTCAATTCCACATGTCCCATCGGAGGGCGAAGAAGCTCCGGGCGTACGGAAGCAGACGCCCCGGGTGCGTCTGGAGGTTCCGTCGAAACGTCATGTTGTCCATCCCCAACCACAGGCGGACGGTGACGACACGCACTTGCGCGTGGGCGTACCAGCTCTGGAAGAAGGGCACCCGTTCGATGCTCCCCTCGGCCTCGGGCGTCGTCGGCGCGAACGTGAGCATGGGATCGTGGCCCCGAACGCCCAGTGAGGCCCACAGCTCGAGATTGCCCGAATCCATGAACACCCGGTGGAACTCGAAGGAGCCGCGATAGATCTGGTCCGGAAGGTACGGCCCTTCCTCGTCCCACCACTGGTACGACCCTTCCAACGTGAGTCCGTCGAGGGGGAGCGGCAGCACCGCCATCGACTCGTACCCGTTCCGGTGAACCCCGACGGCCACGGGAGCGCCTGCGTCCAACTCCGTCCCCAGAGGCGCCACCGCGTCGGCGTAGCCGTACAGCGCCGCCCCGCCGAGAGAGGCGCCCCACAGGGACACCATCCCGCCGACGCGCAGGCCTTCCCGCTCCTGTACGAGGGCCGAGCCCGGGACTCCTCCGTCATCCACGAGCGGGGGTGGAGGAGGACCGTCGGACACCGGTCCCTCGCGGAATCCGTAGTCCCCCGTTTCGTAGTGGCCGAAGACCGTCACCCACGAAACGGGTCGGAGCCACATCCGCAGCCCCATCGCGGCGGCGCCCTCACCGCGCCACGTCGAGCGCTCCCATTGCCCGGCGACGCCGCCCCACCTCGGGTGAGCCACGCCTCCCGACACACCCACCCGGCCCGACGGGAGATCGCCCTCGAAGAGTCGATACGATCCCCGTGCCCAAGCCCCGGCGCGGGAGAGACTCACCGCCACCCCATGTTGGGCCCGGGTGCCCCCGACCCGTGTGTGGGTCGCGCCGCCCACGGGATCGCGCTCCACCGTGGACCGACCCGTCACCGCCTCGATGACGACACCCTCCACGGGGCGCCAGGACGCCTGCAGCGTGACGTCCTTTCGGCTCGACTCCGGTGCATAGGCGTCGACCTGGGTCTGCGACGCCACCCTCCGATAGTTGAGGGCCACCCCTCCGCGGCCCCGGAAGTGGTACTGGTAGCGACCCCCCGTGCCGGTCCGGGTGCCTCCCTCCGACCTCGACGGTCCGATGCCGCGCGTGTCGGCGCGCTCGAGGCCGCCGGCCGCGCTGCCAC
>CALJKZ010000169.1 GCA_937983085.1 uncultured Gemmatimonadales bacterium | reverse complement strand
GGAGCTCAAGCCCGTCTCTCTCCAACTCGCCAAGGACCAGCGTCTTTCCCTGAACCCGGCCCAGATCAGCGGATGCTGTGGCCGTCTCATGTGCTGCCTCATGTATGAGCACAGGACCTACGTGGAGGCTCGACGCCGGTTCCCCCGGGAAGGCCGGACCATCGCCACCGCCCTGGGAGAGGAAAAGGTGGTTGGCGTCGACATCTGGCACGACCTCGTGACGCTGCGTGGTCCCGACGGGGATCGCCGGACCGTGGCCCTGGACGAGCTCAAGGAAGAGGTGGGCGCCAGGGGCCTACAGCGTAGCCCGGGCGGTCGCGACGACGACGGAGACGACCCGTGAGCGACCGTCCTCGGACCTTCCTCACCACGCCCATTTACTACGCGTCGGGTGAGCCCCACATCGGACATGCCTACACGACGATCCTAACCGATGTCCTGGCCCGGTTCGCGCGCCAGGACGGGCACGAGGTGCTCTTCCTGACGGGCACCGACGAGCACGGACCGAAGATCGAGCAGGAGGCCGCCAAGCGGGGCATGAGCCCCCAGGAACTCTGCGATACCATGGCGGCGCGCTTCTCGGCGGCCTGGGACCGGCTGAGCATCAGCCACGACCGCTTCATCCGCACTACGGAAGACGAGCACAAGGCCGTCGTCACCGCCTTCCTGCAGCGCCTCTGGGAGCGGGACCAGATCTACTCGGGAACGTACTCCGGCTGGTACTGCATCCACGAGGAGCGGTACTGGACCGAGAAGGACCTCGGTCCCGACCAGACCTGCCCCGACTGCGGGCGGCCGGTGACCCATCTGGAGGAGACGAACTACTTCTTCCGAATGGGCGACTATCAGGAGCGTCTGGTCCAGCACATCGAGGACCATCCGGACTGGATCGTGCCGGAGATCCGGCGAAACGAGATCCTCGGCTTCCTCCGTCAGCCCCTGGGCGACCTCTCCATCTCCCGACCCAAGTCCCGTGTCTCGTGGGGTATCGAGCTTCCCTTCGACGACGAGCACGTCGCCTACGTGTGGGTGGACGCCCTCATCAACTACCTCACGGCCTCGGGTGCCATCCACCCGGCGCGTGAGCCCGGCGAGCAGGGCTTCGACGACGTCTCCGGATCGTGGTGGCCGGCCGACCTGCACCTCATGGGCAAGGACATCATCACCACCCACGCCGTGTACTGGCCCACCCTGCTCATGGGGGCCGGACTGCCGGTCCCCCGTCGCATCCTCGCCCACGGGTGGTGGGTCGTGGGCGAAACCAAGATGTCCAAGTCCCTGGGCAACGTCGTCGACCCCCTACGGCTCCGCGAGGACTTCGGCACCGATGCCGTTCGGTGGTACCTCATGCGCGAGATGCCCACCGGCGGTGACGCGTCGTACACGCCCGAGCGCTTCCTCACGCGGTACGACGAGCTGGCCAACGTCCTGGGCAATCTGGCCAGCCGCGCCACGTCGATGATCGTGAAGTACCGCGACGGCGTCGTTCCCGACGCCTCGGGTTCGGGTCTCGACGCGGAGGTGCAATCCACCCTCGAGACCGTTCGCGACGCCCTGGCACGGTACAAAGTCCACGACGCGCTGGGCGCGGCCATGGATCTGGCCCGGGCCGCCAACGGCTACGTCGAGGACCGCGCCCCGTGGGCCCAGGCCAAGGACCCGGACCAGGCCGAGGCCCTGGACGAGACCCTGGCCACCCTGGCCCGCGTCCTGGTGGTCCTCACGGCCCTGTTCAAGCCCGTCACACCTGATTCCGTGGCGATTCTGGCCCAGCGCCTCGGCCTCGACGAGGTCCCCACGCTGGACGATGCCCTCGCTCTGACCGTGTCCGGACGGACCGTCGAGAAGGGGCAACCGCTCTTTCCCCGGGTGGATCTCGCGTGAGAAAAGGGCTCCCGGGCACCTTGCTTGACTTCCCTTTCGAGCGTCCGATAACTTTTAGAGTTGGACCCTGTGGAAGTCCGTGTGAAACTCGCGGGTTGGGGTCCGCGTCCCCCCCGCAGCGTGCCGTAGTCCGCAGTCCTACTTCGTTACGATAGCCAGGCGGAATTATGGCCGGAGACAGGTGGACCTTCCTCGTGGTTCGAGGAGAGGACGACCCGGTCCGACAATACAGCGTTTCATCCCGTACCGTCCGGATTCTCGGAGCGGCGGTGGTCGCGTCCGTGGTCGCCATCGTGGCGAGCACGGCCATCCTTCTCAGCGATGCCGCCATGCGGGTCCAGGCGCGGAGCCTCGAAGCGCGTAACGAGGTCCTGGAGAACGAGCTTTCCGACTTCCAGACGCGCATCGCCGATCTCGAGCAGAGTCTCGATCGGGTGGCGTCGAACGACGCGCACTTCCGGAGCCTCGCCGGCCTCGAGATCATCGAACCCGAAGTTCGCGAGGCGGGCGTGGGTGGACCGGGCCTCGGAACGCCGGAAACGTCGTCGCTGTGGGCCACGGATTCGGTGACC
>CALJKZ010000168.1 GCA_937983085.1 uncultured Gemmatimonadales bacterium | reverse complement strand
GGCCACAACCGGTCCTCTCGGGTCAGGTCGGCAGTAGCGGTGATGTACGACCCGATGCCGGCGACCGTGCTCAGAACACGTTCCCGAGCCTCTTCGGTCGCATGGATGGCGCGCTGCGGTTCGTTGATCATGGTCCTCTCCGGCCGACCTAGCTCGGCCTCTCGGAGGGCGGTGAGAGAGCCACGTGGGGCCGGCGCAGCCAGCCCCACATGGCCTCAACCCGCCGACGCGCCTAGCGTCGCGGGCGGGGGGACCGTTAGAGCTGCTCGGTGCCCGTGCAGTGGGCGCTTTCCGTCGACGGGACCACGCCGCTGCAGTGATCGCTTACGTCGCTCTGCACCAGGACCTCCGCGTCCTCGTTGGCGACGGTGAGCCTCTGAAGGTCGAGTACGTTTCTCATGCTTCGCTCCAGTGATGGAAAGTGTTTCGCGGGACCTCGCGTCCCCACGTCTGCGGCAATGCTGGCCAGCGGTGCCGCTCATACGAGAAGCAAGGGAGATGCCGCTCACCGGGCATCTTCACGCGCTCACGGCCGTGGCCCGTAAGGCATTGACGGACCACGGGTTGTGGGCACCTGGGAGCTTCGAGTGAACTCAACAGCTCGCGCCTGCGGGAGTGGCAACGACTGTCTACAGGAATGTCCGAAGAGTCTACGGAGACAGTGGATCCGGACTGATCATCCCTCGAGCTCTCCACGGGCGCGGCGGAGCTGTCTGGCGACGTCGTGCAGCCGGTACACCTTCATCTTTCCCCAAAAGGTGGAAGCCGCCATACCCAGACGTCTGGCTGCCCGCGTGACATTCCCTAGTTCCAAACTCAACGCCTGACGCATGTTGTGTGCTTCCTCCTCTGGGCTCGGCGCGACGTATCGACGCTTTCCACGGACGGAGCGGCGGAGGGCGATCTCTCGCTGCGGGGCCAGCGCCTGTTCGACGTCCTGTCGTGTGATCACGGCCGGCTCACCGATGGTGGTGGCTCTCGCGATGACGAGCTCGAGCTCACGAACATTCCCCGGCCACGTATGCGTGCTGAGGAGAGCCAACGCCCCGTCCGAGACGGAGATCGACGACCCGCTTCCTCCGTCGAGTCGCTCAACGAAGTGACGCACGAGGTAGGGGATGTCGCCCAGGCGTCGAGCGAGCGGGGGGACCCAGATCAGGTGCCAGCCAATCCGATCGAATAGGTCGCGGCGGAAACGACCCTCCTCCAGCATGGAAGGCAGGTCCGAGTTGGTAGTGAAGAGGAAGCGCACGTCTACAGCCCGGTCGAAGGTCTCGCCGATCCGCCGCACAGTGGCGCTCTCCAGGACGTCGAGGAGCTTGGCCTGGTGATCGAGACGGAGGTCCCCGATCTCTTCCAGGACGAGCGTCGACTTGTGCGCCGCTTCGATCAGCCCCTTCGCGGCCGTGACGGCGCTGGTGAAGGCACCCTTGGCGTGGCCGAACAGTTCGCGATCCACCAGGTCGGCAGAGAGAGCGGCCACGTTGACGAAGCGGGGCTCCATCGGGGCCCGGGCGCTCAACGCGTGCACACAGCTCGCCGCCACGCTCTTGCCGGACCCACGTGGCCCGAGCAGCGTGCCAGGGTGGCGCGTCGACGCCATGCGGCGCAGGTGATCTCTCGTCGCCTTCGGGAACAACCGGAGACACTCGGTCGCTTCCGTCGCGGACATCCTGCGGGCCATAACTCGCCTCCCGGCGTCATGGTTGTTGGGGGGCGCGTGGTCGCGACGCGAGTCCGCGAGCGATACCACTATGACGTGCCACAGGCGTGAACCGTGCAAGCGAGCGACGCAGACGCGGGAGTTCGTCGTCGGCACGGCGATGGCCGCACATCGACGGGGGGCCCTCAATGGCGGGCCGCCAAGAGCTGCCCCCCTCCCGGGCTCACGCCGGTGGCGCCGTCCTCGGCGGCGAGATGAGGACCCTCGCGCTTCTAACCGATCCGCCCGTCGTCTGGGCACCGCCCCCTCCACCTCGACCTCCCCGGCAAGTCCCACCCTCGCCCGCCGGCGGCCCGCACCAGAGGATCTCCTGACCGCGCTCCTCCATCCGTCGCCGGCCTTCGGCCCCGCCGAGCCCGATCCCGTCCCCGCCTTCGAGTCGACCAGTTTACGCCCGACGCACTCGACCAATGCGGCTCCTCAGACCGGCCGCTAGGATGCTCCTCCCAGGTCTATCGCCGCCTATCCGTGCGTCTTATCAGGCCCCGTCCGGCTCGGTGAGCTCTCGCAGCTTGCCCGGGCGGAGCACCCGTCGGGCCGTTCCCTTTCGGCTACGCCGCCCTCCCCCCGCCCCCCCTGCGTCATCATACCTCGCTTCCGGTTACGCGGGGCCCATCAAAATCCCAACCATCAGGCGCGGAGCATACTCGCCAATTGGGAGGCGCGCAGCGGGCCGTGTCTAGTCAAGGTTCAACGTCTTCATCGGATCTTGCTTGATGGCCTCCCGCGCGGGGAGCCAACTGGCGACTGCCGCCACCGTGACGAGCACACCCGCAACGACCGCGACCACGATCGGATCCATCGCCTCGACACCCCAGAGGAAGCGGGCGACGAGCCCGGAGAGGCCGAGGGCCGCGACGGCACCCACGGCGAGCCCGATCACGACCGGAGAGACACCGTGGCCGACCACCAGCCGCGCGACTGCCGCGCGGCTCGCCCCCAGTGCGATGCGGATGCCGATCTCACGGCGTCTCTGCCGCACGCGGAACGAGAGAACGCCATAGACACCGAAGGAGGTGAGCGCCAAGGCGACACAGCCGAGGCCGGTCAGGAGCGCGGCGGCGAACCGCTCACGGGCGAGCGAACGCCGGACAACCTGGCCGAGAGGAATGACCTCGGGCCGACCCAAGGTCGGGTCGGCGGCGCGAAACGCGCCGACGAGTGTCGGCTCAAGCCGGCCATCGTCGGCCGCGGCACGGGCAATGAAGACTGGGAGCGTGGAGAAGATGTTGGTGATGCGCGTGGGGGCCTGTCCCGCCGGCACGTAGACCGTCGGGCGCGGGTCGACCCGGAGCGACACGTCGCGGACGTCCTGCGCCAACCCCACGACCTCCGCGCCCGGCCCGGCGAGAGACGGGTGACGGTACTCCCCATCGCGCCGCCCGATGTGTACCCTAGCTCCCAACATTGGCCCCTCCGGCATGAACCGATCGCGAAACGCCTCGTTCACGATCGCGACCGCGGGTGCGCCGTCCAGATCCGTATCCTAAAAAGGGCGGCCGGACACCAAAGAAATGCCCATCGTCTGAGAGTCCGAGGGGGTGA
>CALJKZ010000167.1 GCA_937983085.1 uncultured Gemmatimonadales bacterium | reverse complement strand
CACGTCGTAGGGACGCTGGGGAGGACCGCCTGGATACTCCCGCAGGTCCGGGTAGTACTGAACTTCCAGCATCGTATTGGCGAAGCTGGCGTACGGCTGGCGCATGGGGATCACGTACGAGCCCCGGGGGAACCTCACGGCACCGACGGTGAAGTCGGCCTCCGCACGGTGGACCTCCACGTCTGCCAGGGTGAGCGCGCGGATCGCGTACGCGACGCCCGGCGCATTGTCCTGACCGGCTGGGATGATCCACCAATCAGGCCATTCGTCCCATCCTTCCACCGCCCTCTGGTTGATGCCGTGGAAGTTCTCCAGCCAGAAGCGACGGTTCTTGGCCGCGTTGGTGAGGAGGGCCATCGCACCGGCTTCCTGGTATTCGACGATATCCGGGAGCCCCCACGCGCCACCCGGCCACGGATTCGGGAAGTTCCAAGAACGGCGGCTGGCATCGAAGTTCCGGCCAGGCCCGAGTTCGGAGGGGTCGACGGTGATGGGCGTGGCCATCCGGGCCGATGCCGTCTCGGAGAGGATCCGAGCTGCTCCGTGATAGTGCATGTACGCCCGGGCCGGCGTGTACGCATCGTACTGGGCGTTCACCACGACCCCGCGCTTTCCCTGAGCGGTCAGGTCGGCGGCCATGTAGGCACCGAGTTGGTTCACCGCCGTGGTGATGGCCGGGTCGATGTTGGGCTCCCACGGCTCGATGTACGGCGGGAAGAAGATCCTCGCCCCGCGGCTACCCATCTGGTGGACGTCGTGGACGATCTGCGGATGCCACGCGTTGTGCGCATCGCGAACGGTGAGGACCGTCTCGTCCTGAGTGAAGGCGTACCAGTCGCGGTTGTTGTCGTGGCCGACATAATAGTGGTACAGCCACGGCAGGGGCGCACCTTCGAATGTCGTCCCCACGTGGCTCATATACCAGTCGTTGATCCACTGGAGGCCGTCTGGGTTGAGGGACGGAATTTGAAGGAGGATGACGTTGTCGAGGATCTCGAGAATCTCGGGGTTCTCGGACGACGCGAGCCGGTGCGCCAAGTTCGCCGACATCTGACTGGCGCCCACCTCGGTGGCGTGGATCCCCTGGGTGATGAGCACCACCGTCTTGCCCTCGTCGAGAAGCCGCCGGAGCTCCGCGTCTCCATCGATGGTCCTCGGGTCGGCCAGCTTCATCTGGATCGCGTGCAGTTCGTCCAGGCGAGCGTGGTTCTCGGGACTGGTGATGGTGAGCATGACGAACGGCCGCTCCCGCGTCGTCGTACCCAGGGTGTCGACGGCCACACGGGGGCTAACCGCGGCGAGGCGTTCGTAGTAGGAAGTGAGATCGTTCCAGTCGGCGAGGCTTCGGTGGGCTCCGATCTCGAAGCCGAAGTGCTCGGCGGGTGTCGGAATCGCCTGACCTGCGACGGGTGCGGCCAGAGCGAGGACGGCCATCGCCGCTGCCGTGATACGGCCTTTCACATGAGAACTCCAAGGGAAACGGCCACCTCGGGTGGCCGGTCATACGCTGGCAGGGGGTAGAGTGGATGGTATCCACGCGTCGCCGAAGCGGCAACGACCCACCGGCGTCAGCTCCCCCGCTGTTTCGCCTCGGCCCGCCGCCGGACCGTTAGGTCTCTGGCGGACCACAGGATGCGGGCCTCCTCGTCCTCCCCCGAAACCCGACTCAGGCTCAGCTCGACGGGAAGTTCACTACCGTCCGAACGCTGAATGGAAAAGGGCTGGCCCTCGACGATGGAGCCCCGCTGGGGATCCCGTTCAAAGGCCGACTGCAGCTGGGCCAGCCGTGGACGGAGCGATTCGGGCAGAAGGTGCTCGAGACTCGATCCGACGATGTCACTGAGCGAGTACTGGAAGAGAGACTCCGCCTGATCATTCATGTTCACGACTACGCCGGCGGCGTCGGTTAGGATGAGGGCATCCGGGGCCTTCCGAAGCATGCCCCGGAGTCGCTCCTCGTGCTTCCAGAGGGCCAGTTCCTGTCGCTTCCGACCCGTCACGTCCCAGAGGTAGCCCCGCAGAAGCGGACCGTCATCGGTTTCGGCGAAGTGGAGGATCTCGGCTACCCAGACCACCCGACCGTCGGCGCGCTCCATCCGATAGTCCACCTCGTGGCGCCCCCGGGCCTCGAATGTGTTGCGGCGAACCTCCCACATCGTCGAGTGGTCGTCAGGAGGCACCACCCTCGTCCAAAAGTCGGCAGCACTCCAATCCTCGGCGCGCAGTCCGAGGAGATCCTGGGCCTGTGGGCCTACGTACAGCACGCGACCCGACGGGTCGATCTCGATGGGCACCAAGGGGGCGGTCTCGAGGAACCCTGTGGGGTCACTGTTCGGAGTCATTGTCGGACCCGCGCCCTCAAAGCCCGGTGGGCTGATCGATGAAGTGGCTCTCGAGCCCGAAGCGTTCGGTCAGGTGCTCGCCCAGGGCGCGCACGCCGAAGGTCTCAGTGGCGTAGTGCCCGGCGAATAGAACATGAATTCCGAACTCCACGGCGTCGAAGTACGTGTGGTGCGCGCCTTCCCCGGTGACGAATGCGTCCAAACCGAGCTCCGCCGCCTCCCGGACGAACGACCCGCCTCCGCCCGTGAGGACACCGACGGTCTCGATCACCTCGGGACCTCCCGGGAGGGCCTGGACGGCGCCCCCTACGGCGTCGGCCACCCGTCGTCGGAAGGCCTCGATCTCCAACGGTTCGTCCAGCCGGCCCCACCAGCCCAGGTCCACGCCTTCATAGACCCCCAGACGTCCTTCGGTCGAGAGTCCCAGGGCCTTGGCGAGAAGAATGCAGTTGCCGATCTCCGCGTGGGCGTCGAGTGGCAGGTGACAGCTGTAGAGGGCGAGGTTGGCCTCGAAGAGCCGCGATAGACGGGCATGGTGGCGACCGACCACCGGTTGGCGCCCATCCCAGAAGAGGCCGCGGTGGACCATCCGGGGGTCGGCGCCCCGTTCCGCCGCCCCCCGCAGGCGACCGGCAGAAGCGTCCACCGCCGTGGCGATGACCTCCACCTCGTCAGGGCCGGCGACCTGCAAACCGTTCAACGCCGTCCGGTAGTCGGGATGTCCGACGGTACCCAGGTATTCATCGACGTACTGGAGGAGAGATTCTAGTTTCACACCTCCTCCATCCAACGAGTGTGGATAACCGGTTGAAAACCCGATCCGGCAACCTCAGAAAATGGTTGAACCGAGGAGTGAGGCGGGCTTAACACCTGCACGGCCAACGGGTTGCGCGACTCTGGCGCGAGATTCGCCTCGTCGCCGCCCCC
>CALJKZ010000166.1 GCA_937983085.1 uncultured Gemmatimonadales bacterium | reverse complement strand
GCGCCACCAAAGGCTCGGGCCGTTGCGCTGGTGATGGCTGTTCCTGAAGTACTCGGGCTCGACCTCCGTCTGGGGGGGTGCTTGAATCATAGGTCACGGCTCCCTTCACGCGCGATCAGCTCTCGGGCCAGCGCGGTGCGGTCGATGCCGAGGTAGTCCTCGATGCCCCCGCCTTCGCCGAGGAGCTTCTCACACCCCTCCTGGCTGATCCTGCCCTGTTCGTAGAGCCAGCGCACGAAGAAGGTCAGCGCTTCGCGCTCGGCCCGGACGGCCTGAAAATGGGCAATGGATTCGCCCTCTTGGTAGGCCCGCACGACATAGTCGACCAAAGACGCGACGTTCTTGGGCACGCGAAATGGCCCCCCCCCCACGGGCGGGCGCCATTGGTATCGACGGATCCCGTCGCGCCCCGTGGCGCACACGCGCCAGATGCGATGGTCGGCGGGCTCGAGGCTGACGAGGTCGAGCCCGCGCTTCTGGAGTTCTGCGCGCACCGCCTCCTTGAAACTCTCTAGCGTCAGGGCTCCCATGGAAACCTCGTCACTTCGACGCCGAGCTTCTCGGCCTCGCGGGTGCACAACGTGGTGCCCGGACCTCCAGGGAGGGCGAAGCACGCGACCGCGACCTCGGAAGAGGTCCAAAGGGCCTGGGCCAGCTCCCACAGGAGCTTCGTGCGGGCCCGGTACGCCGCACCGCCTTCCGCGTCGAGAAGCGCCTGGGTCGGCTCGACGACCAGGAGTTGGGCTTCGGCACGGCTCATGCGCGTCACGACGTGTTGCCACAGCTCGTCGCCCCCGCGCTGGTTGCCCACGATGACGTGCGTGGGCGCATACCCGTCCACGGCCCCCATGATCCGCTTGTAGGCAGCGGGGTTGGAGGACTGCGTGAGGTGCCGTCCTCCGCAGCACACGAGCAGTTTTCGGACTTTGGCCACGATTACGCGGTCTCGTGGGTATCGGGCACGCGGATCGGCGCGGCCACGTACTTGAGGTCCTGGTGCTTGGCACGAACCTGGTAGTCCGCCCGAGCCCCCGGCTCGTCGAAGATGCCCAGGGCCGCGAGCCACGCCTGGCGGTGGCTCTCGTCGGAGAACAGGAAGGTGGCGGTCACGGCCATGCCCGAGACCTTGGGGGTCGTGGGCAGCTCGGGCTCGGGCTCGATGGCGATGCCTGCCTCCTGGAGAAGCAGGGCCGCGCAGGCCCGCGCGTTGGGGTCGTCGGCCGAGCTGAGCGCCCCTGCCATGGCCGCGATCAGCTCGGGCTCGTCATGCGTGATCGCCTCGCCGTCGCTGAGAAGGTCGCAGATCGCCCCGATGGCGATGTCGCGCGCAGAGTGGCCGAGCGCTTCCTTGCATGTCGCGTCGAGGTCGGCCCAGGTGACCGCCGGGGGTGGCTCCGGCTCGGGCTCGGGCTCGGCCTTGGCTTCGGGCTCGGGCTCGGCTTCGGGCTCCGGCTTGGCTTCGGACTCGGCCTTGGCCTCGGGGGTGGAAGGGGCCTCCGCGGACCCCTGGGCGGGGGTCGTGGCGGAGGAGGTCTGGGTGGATGGGTCAGTCATGGGCTTGGGCTTCTTTCGGGGTGGAACTGGTTGGGAGCGAGGTCATCGGGACGAAAAGGTCTCCTCGAGCTCGGCCCGGTCGAAGGGATCCGAGGTGGGCTCGACGGCACCCGTCGAGCCGTCGCGGCGAAGCTCGAGCAAGTCTTGCTCGGCGCGGCGCTGGGCCGCCTGTGCGGCCTTCAGATCGGCGCTCAGCCGCTTGTTTTCGTCCTCGAGCTTCCAGAGCTGCCGGTTGAGGCGGCGGATCTCGGCTTGGAGGTCGGTGGGGGCCTTCTTCTTACGCATGATCACCTCCGAAGAAGGTGCGCAAGAAGGACAGCCGTCGCTGGCCGGGTTTGACGATGAAAGTGCCACCCATGGGTCGTCCGTGACCTCGCCGCAGACGTTACCCGTGTAGGGGTAAGGCGTCAAGGACGAAGTGCCGAGCCTGCGAAGACCTCCCGGGATGGGGCTAGACGTCCTTTCGTAGCCCCAGCGCACAGGCGAGCCAGGTCCACCACGTGGGCGCCTCGGGCTCGGGCTCGGGCTCGGCGTACACGCGGAAGATCGAGCCGCTGCTGTAGCCCGAATAGCCTTCCTTTTTGCGCGGGCCCACCAGGCGGTAGACCTTCCCGCTGAAGACGGGAAGAACCGTGCCGTCCTCCGCCGAGAGCAAGAAGTGCGCTTCACCCGTCAGGGGATCTCCCTGGTACCACGCTTCCTTGAGCTCGCGGTGGGTGTCGGGGTCGAGGACCGGCGAACTCGTTCGTGGGTGACGACCGAGGCCGCACGAGCACGGGTGTCCCTGCTTGATCGCGCAGTGCTCGAGGTGGACGCGGGACATCCCCTGCACGTAGACGCTGCCGTGCATGAGGATGATGTCCCAGTCCCACACCTCGACCACGTGATCGGCAGCCACGCGATAGGCTTGAAACTCACGCACGGGCCACGTCTTCCCTTTCGTCACTTTCGTGTGACGCTCCCAACGGAGCGACCTGTACCAAGGGACAGGTTCCTCGCCGCTGATCGTGCGCTACACCCTCCGCGTGAAAAAGCATCACGCGGTTGTACCCCTTCTCTGTCTCTCGTTTCTGTTCGGCGCTTGCGCAGCCGACGAGTCCGACGACCCGTCGTCCTGGGATCTGCGGGACGGCTCCGTCGGCGAACCCGAGGTGCTCGCCACCTTCAATCCCGCCTTCGGCGAGACGCCCGAGAGCGTAGCCCTCGACGCGGACAACAACGCCTACGTCTCCCTGGCCCTGACGGGCGAGATCCGGAAAGTCACCCCCGAAGGCGACCAGAGCACCCTTGCCTTCATTCCCCTCGGACCCCCCGAGCTGTGCCAGGGACCTTTCCCCGGGATCATGGGGGCCTTGGCCATCGACGTCTTCGGAAACCTGTACGTCGGCGCGGCGGCCTGCGACCCCGCCAACAAGGGCATCTGGCGCATCGAGCCGGACGGCGACACGACCTTGATCGCCAGTTTGCCTCCCGAGAGCCTCCCGAACGGCATCGCGGTGCGAGCCGGCCGCGTCTACGTCGCCGACAGCGGGTCGACCAAGATCTGGCGTGCGCCGACCTTCGGGCAGGGCGAGCCGGCCGAGGTCTGGACGGATGAGCCCCTCCTCGCCGACCCCAACCCCTTTGACCCGATCCCCGGAGCGAACGGACTTCAGTTCTATCTGGGCTCGGTCTACGTCGCCAACGCCGGCGCCGGCACCATCGTCGAGATCCCCTTCGAGCCCGGCGGTCTTTTCGGAGGCGACCTCGAAGCCCAGCCCGGCTCGGTGAAGTACGGCCCGGCCGACACCAACCCCGACAAGGTCACGCCCCCCGAGTTTCCGGGGTGCGACGACTTCGCCTTCGATCTCCTCGGGCGGATCTACTGCGCGACCGACCCCTTCCAGACGCTGCTGCGGATCAACCTCGACGGCTCGGTGGACACGATCCTGACGGCGGAGGACGGGCTCGACGGCCCCACGGCCGCCGCCTTCGGACGCCAAGCGTCGAAGAAGACGCTCTACATCACCAATGCGCAGTTCCCCTTCTTCCCGCCCACGGGCAACGGACCGTCGCTCATGACGCTCGAGGTCGACGTGCGCGGCTACCCCTTCCGCTGACGCGCCGCGTCGCACGAAGCGAGGCCACCTTCGGGTGGCCTTTTTCGTGGGCGCCGTGCCCATCAGGTGTTTTCGCTCGTCACGGTGGGTCATCGGTCACGCTCCTTCTCCAAGAGTTTCTCTCCTTGGGGGGTAATCTGCGCGAAGAACTGGTTTCCGCACACGCTGGCTTCCAATAGGCCCGCGTCGAGCATCGCGTTGACCATCGCGTACTGCTGGGGCACGACGAGCATGCCCTCCGAATACTTCGAGGGAAGGTGACGCCTGTGCTTGAAGAGCCGCGCGGACTCCAAAAAGCGCCACCGCGCCGGCGTCATCTTGAACCCGGTCACCGGCGAACTCACTGGGGCCCTCCCCGGGCGGTCACACCTGCCGGGCCAGGGCGATGCCGCCCGCGGTGCCGAGGGGGATCGTGGCCAGCCCGGCCCCGACCCACACAAGGCCGATCCCCACCGAGCCGCTTTGGGGGGCCATCGAGGCGACCCCACGCCCTGCCAAGGTGCCGGCCGCGGTGCCCACCGCGGCGCCCACCCGGTCGCGGGGATGGGCGGCGGCCGCAGCACCGGCCATCGCGGTGAGAGTGCCGAGCGTCGTCACCAGCGTCTGGGCCGAGGTACCCTCGAGGCCTGCGTGGCCGGCGACTGCCTGGCCGACGGCCGTACCGACCACGAGCCCCGCGAAGGCCCCCGCGATGGCGCGGCCGTAGCCGTAGCCGGGGTTGGTGAGGGCATGCACGGAGCCACTCTATCATGCGGATGCAGGTGTCACTCACGCTTTGTCGGGCTTTCGGGACGGCGAGGGACAAATGCCAGGCGATAGCGAAGATCCCGGGTACTCCCCTTCTTCTCCAGAACCTTTTTTCTCGAGAGCAACGCGATGGCACGCTTCACGGCAAACTCCGAGACACCCTGCGCGACCGCAAGCTCACGTACCCGACCGGCCCAAAACCATCCGTCAGGTGGCGCCGGGAGGCATTGGGTCATGGCCTCGATCACGGCCCGTTCGGCCTTCGTCATCCCCGTCATCGCAGGAGTGCTGATGCGGGGTGCAGCAACGCCGACAGCCCGTCGGAAGTCCTCGGCGGATCGGAACTCGCAGGCAAGGCCGTTGATCGTGACGCGAATGGGTCTCGCGGGGGGGTAATCGCTACTCACGATGTGTCTGCCTTTCGGGACCCTTGAGAAGACGCGGCCGGGTAGGGCACCGGCAGGCGCCGTAACGCGGCGAGCTGAAGGACCCGTCCGAGGCCCGCGCTGGGAGGGGGAACGTCAAAAGAAAAGTCCCGTTCGGTGGCCTCCTCGGGCCAGTCCCCCAGCAAAACGCCGAGGTCTTCGGCCAGGACGTCGACGGCAGCAGCGTGACGGGGATGGGCCGGCGCCCCATACACCTCACGGGCCTGGTCGTCAGGGAGCCGCGCCAGGGCCTCTCGGTAGACCTCCACAGGGGTCGCGGCGTCGTCATCGAGCCCAAGGCTATGGCCGTGCTCCGCGAGGCCCACGGCCCAGTCCCGAAACACGTCCAGGCGCGGGAAGGCCAAAACCCGGCTGCCCAACGGTCCGTGCGAAAGGGGATCCTCCTTTTGAAGCACCCGCTGGCGCTGCGGAAGCCACAGCTTGCTGCGCAGCACGAAGCGCCCGCGCGGACGCTTGTAGGTGCGGGGCTCCTCTTCGACTCCGTAGATCGTCTCGTAGAGATACGTGCCGTCGTCGAGGACCTCTTGGTAGGCCTGGACGACGAGGTCCGGTCGCCGCCAGCCACGACAGTGACGAAGGGTGAGGCCCTGGTCATAGGGGTGCCCATGCAAGGCGTTCCACCTTTCGTCCTCGGCACACAGCGTCCGGTAGAGGCAGTCGGGGCACGGGCGACGCAGTACCTTCCTCAAGACACGCACCCACTCCACGACCTCGAGGACCTCGTCGGGCGTGAGAGGCGAAGTCGCATCCGCCACGGCTAGGTGCTTTCTTTGCCCGTGGACGAGGTCGTCGGGTTGCGGCGATACTGGAGCTCGAGGGCGAAGTCCTCGTCGTGTTCGTACAGGCGCTGTAGAGCGGCCGTCAGATGATCCCGCACCAGGGCCCGGATCCCTTGATGCCGAAGGCAGCCCTTGGTGGGGCTCGTGAAGCGCGGGTGAGGCACGAAGACCGAGATCGCCGCCACATAGGGAAGCTCGTCGAGCCGCAGGGCCCGAAGGGCGTCCTCGACCCCCAGGACGTGCGAGCCCTCGGTGGTGCGGACCGTGTTCGCCCACGACTGGATCGTGCGCGCCCCGAGCACGTCGCCCCAATGCCACTGGATGGCCACGTCGAAGGCGAGCTCGCCCTCGCGCACGTGCAGGTGCAGGTGCACCTTCTGGTGCCTTGCGGCGTACGCCCCCGCGCGGTCGAGCGTCCGGGCCACGATGCCCGCCATGCCATCTTCCATGGTGACTTCGACGCTCTCGGAGGCCCACTCGAGACGAGCGCGAAGCCCTGGACACGTGGCGGTCGCATCTTCCAGTCGCGTGCGCACTAGGTCGAGGTCCCACTGGGCGTCGCCGAAGATCTCCGGGTCCGGGACGAAACGAATGGCCGAATTCCACGATGAGTGCCGGATCTCATCAACGAGGCGACAGTCCTCGGTGGGCTCGATCACGAAGGCGCAGGGCCCCACCGCCACCGTGGCGGTCGTGCTGAGGGCGCGGACCAAAGGCAGGTAGCTCCGCAGGGGCTCGTCGGGGACGACCCCCCGATCCCGTCCCACGAACTCGGTAGAGAGGCGTTCCAGCCGCTCCCCGATCCACGCATTTGTCCACCCGTCTTCGGTGGGGAAGGTGGGGAACCCGGCATGGTCCGCCACGTAGATGCGGTTATCGGACTCGAGACGGACCAGGACCTCCGAGCCGAAGCCGGCGCGCGCATTGGCGACCAGGTCGTCGAGGATCCAAAAAAGCAGGTGGTGCAGCCCCACCTTGTCCGTGCCGCCGAGGAACATGCCCGGGCGCTTGCGGATGCACTCGAGGAGGGTCTCCTCCTTCTTCGGGTCGCTACTCACGATCTACCTTGCTTTCGGGACCTTCGGGACTTCATGGGTCCACCTCGGGGTCGTACGCCTGGCACACCTCGGTCACCTCGTCGGTCAAGGAACGGGACTCGAGGTAGGTGAGGCTGTCTCGCGCATCGACACGGTCGAGGAGTGCCTGCAGGTCTTCGGTCGAGACCCACGGGCGAAGGGGCGGATCCGCGACCATCGGGGGCTTGGTCGCGTCCTCGATCAGCTGTTCGAGGCCGCGCCGCAGTTCCTCGGCTTCGCGGCCGTCGGGCTCGAGTCCCGCGTCTTCGGGGACGGCGCGGGCCTCCGGTTCGGAGGGGGCCTCGGCCTTCCGCTTGGGGAGGTCGCAGCGCCGAAGCTCGACGACTTGGACGCACTTCACCATGCCCAGCGCCAGCTCGACCTCCTCTTTTTGGGATTGGCGCATTTCATCGTCTCCTGTCACGAAGGCCGTGACGGAAAACGAGAGCCGTTCGTCTCGCCACTCGTTGGGTCGACGGCTCATGATGCGATCCAATCTCGGGCCGCGGACACGGCCCAGGCGAAGATGCCTTCCCCCTCTTCCTCGACGAGGGCGCGGCGCAGGTCGGGGTCCATCTCCGACCGTGAAAGAGATTGCTCGAAGGGGAAGCGACGCAGGCGGCGGTCGAGCCCGGCGTCGAGCCCGTAGGTCTTGGGCCCGTCGCGGGTGGTGATCCAGAAGGTGCACCCGGGCTCGACGTCGAAGCGCTCCGACGAGTAGAGGTGGCGCCCTTGTATGAGGTCGCCCCCCGTGAGCTTCTTGACCCACGAGGCGTTGATCCGGCGCTTCGGCTTTTTCTGGCTGAGCTCAATCCACGCCCATCGACGACCCTGGATCTCGGTCCACGCGTGCTCGGGGGGCTCGAACTCTCCCCCGGGCTGCCAGAAGGCTTTGAAGAGCTGGGTGGCGTACTCGCCGATCAGATACGTGAGCACGGCCATGAAGGTGGACTTGCCGTGTCCTTCGCCGTGGCACACGAACATGCACTGGAGCTTGTTCGAGGCCGTGAGGCTGTAGCCCACGGCCTTGCGCAGCTCTTCGATCCGGTCGGCGTCGCCGTCAAAGGTGCGGTCGAGGAAGGCCAGCCACCGGGGGCACGTCGCGTCGGGCTCATAGGCGACGTAGGTCCGGGGGGTGCACCAGTAGCGCACGTCCGCGTCGGGCAGGAGCGCCGCCGTGCTCAGGTCGACCATCCCGTTCGTGGCCAGGAGGTTGTGGGAGGCGACTGGGGTGCGCTGGTTCATGAGGGGGCTTCTCCGTTCGGCTCTTCGTCGTCGTCCTCGCCCTGCCAGGGGTACGCAGTGATCGGGCCTTCTCGACGGGACGGGAACATGCGGGCACGCCAGCGCCAAAGGGCGCTCTCGATGCTCTCGTAGGGGTGGATGATCTGGACGCTCAATCCTTCGACAACGACCGAGGGTGAGCCGGAGGCCAGGTCGGCCTGCATGCGCTCCCAGGGGAGCAACACGCACGCGAACACCCGGATCTCCGTGCGTCCCTCCGTGTCGTCGTGGGGCAGCGGCTCCCGCTCGGCCTCCGTGAAGACCTGCAGGATGTCCTCGGTCTTCACACCCGCGAGGGGATTGTGGGGGCCGAGCACGGGGTCGTCGGCTCCAAGGGTGGGGTGCACCACGTAGTGGGTGAGGGGTGCGTACTCCGGATCGGCGAGCTGAGCAAGCCGCGCGAGGTCACACTCGTACCGCATGTCCTCGTCCAGAAGATGGCGCGCCGAGGAGATGCAGGCTGGGTGCGTCCAGTACACCCGTCCTTCTCGCCCGGCGAGGTCGAAGGAGACAAGCGTCCGATAGGGGTCGGGCCCCCCGGCGGTTGTCGTCACTGGCCGCTCCACCACTTCTTCCCTCCGACGTGTGCATGAGCGACGTAGAACAGCGCGATCATGGCGATTCCGTTCGCCATGCCGTACCCCAACACGCAGCCGATGAGAAACTCCCTCATGCGCCGTTGCTCTCCTTCTCCCCTTGGAGAGCGCCGGGGATCACTCGATTGAGGATCCATCTCGGCGTGTACGGATTGTCGCGGAGCAACTCCAGCGCCTCCCGCATCCGCTTGTTCTCGGCGGTGAGCTGGTCAACGATTCGGTGAAACTCTTCGCGCCCCTCGGTCTCCAACGTCTCCACGCGCGCGGCCAATCGCTTGCACTCCTCGCCGAGCGCCTCCTCCAGGTCACTCGCCATCGGCGCGAACCTTGTCTCCTAGCATCTCGTCTGGGTTCAGTCCGAACCGCTCGCACAGCCTCCTTGCCGTGCCGCTGCCGACGCTGAATGCGTTTCCCACGAGGCTCCAGCGCGGCGAGGGCAGCGAACCCCCAGGCGGGTGCGCGCACAGGCGACCGACAAGGTCGGCGTCGCTCGGGCCGGTCGCCGTCTCGGTATCGCTCTCTTCGTCCCCGTCTTTCGGGAGGCGAAGGAGGTTGGTGTCGAACACGAGAAGCCCTTGGGAGCCGTCGAGGGAGGGCTCGAGCTTCACGTCGATGCCCACGTAGTAGCGGTCGGGATCGTCCGGCACCTCCATCAAAGCCGTCACCCGGTAGGTGTGGCCCAGGTACTTCTTGTGCCGCTCGAGGACACTGGGCGGCGCGAGACTGCCTTCTTGGTTGTCCCATACGACCTCCTCGCCGATCTCGAACCGCCGCTTTCCGGTCCCAAAGCATCGAGGGCAACCGGCCCCACCACAGGCGGGACAAGGGTCCACGAGGGAGGGTCGGCCTCTCACGCTTTGCCTTCCTCCTTCGATACGCCGTAGATGACGGAGGACCGGGTGCGGCGGACGACCTCGACGCTGCCGCTTTCGACGAGAAGTGCGAGCGCCGCCTCGACCTCGAAGGGCGACACAGACAGCGCGCGCGCGATGACCTCTGCCGAACTGCCGAGCGGGCGCTGGTTGAGCCAGTCGAAGATGCGGTCTTCGAGAGTCTGGCTTCCGATGATCGGGACCTCCGTGCCCGTGACACCAGGTGGATAGGAGCGAGTCACGATTACGCCTCGAGCCCCATACGGAAGTACGACGTCAGTTCCACGCCCTCGGCGACCTCCACCTGCTCGCCCTGGTACATGTAGGTCAAAATCCACTGAGCCTCGCTGGGTTGGGAGGGCCGCGCCCCCACGTCGTTGGCGCGCAGGATCATGACGAGGACGTAGCCGTCCTTGTGCATGGGCGTGCCCATCATCCCTTTCCCGTACCCATCGTCGCCGGTGCCGCTGCGGGGGACGACGCCCAGTGTCGCGGAGCGCCCTCCAGTATCGGGCCCGAAGCGAAACGCATCGCCGGGCTGGAGGTCGCCGAGGGTGGGATAGTCGTCTCGTGCAACACGACGCTGCTGGATCTTGGTAGTCGTTGTACTCACGCTTTGCCTTCTTTCCGGGGCTTTTGGGACCTCCGCTTGCGCGTCGTCGTCTTCTTCTTGGACGCCCCCGTGCGCGGCCTCGAGCCCGATGGCTTTTTCTTTCTGGGGGCGACGGCGGTGGCGCCCTCGGTGGGAAGCGGGAGCCCCTCGACCTCCCACTGGAGGTAGGGCGCCAAAAAGGCGATCAGCTGGCGGCGCTGCGCCCCGGTCAGGCGGTGCTCGGCCCAGACGCGCACCGGGCCCCTGTTGAGCTGGACGATCTGGAGGACGCTCTTGTTGCCCTCGAGGCCCACGCATACCTCCAAAACGCCTTTTTTGATGTCCCCGGGTGCACCTCGCCCCTTCAGGGTGGCGATGTAGTCCGGATCGCCGCCCGCGTCGTAGCCCTCGTGCTCGAGGAGCGCCGCCAAGAAATGATCCGCTTGCTCCGTTTCGAGGGTCACCGAAACGGACAGGTGTTCGTCCGTGTGGGTCAGCTCGCCGTGGATCATGCGGATCCGGACCTTCGTACCCCGGCGCCTTCCGTACAGCCCCAGCGCCGTGACCTGCAGCTCCTGGGCGCTGCGCCCCCCTAGGATGCGAAGGCGGTTGAACTGGCCCTTCTTGCGGCGTCTCTCTCGGACCTGGGTTCCGCGGACGCCCATCTCAGTGCCCTCCCCGGGTGGGGGTTTGCAGGGGGTGGAGCGAACGAAGGAGGGCGAGGCGCGCGGTAGGAAGGATCCCCGGCCCCACGTCCCCCGCATTGGAGGCGGCCGACCGCCGGGTGGGGTACCCCTCATCGCTCGCACCGAGGATCCGACCGTTGCTCGCCTTGACGCGCCAGCGCCAAAGCTCCGCCTCGTCCTGGTAGAACTCGAGGGTGTCGGGGCGCGCGGGGGGAGGCATGGGGACCGGGCCCCCGAAGTCTGGGGGGCTACGGACGAGCTCGATGACCAGCGCGAGCGCGACCCGGTAGGCATTGGCGATGGCGCGCTCGAAGCCGGCGGGGAGCTGGTACCCCTCGGAACTCTTGCCGACGATCTCGCCCTCCTCGCCTTCCTCCTCCTGTTCTTTTCGGCGTACGCGCCAGCGCATCTCGCCCGCCGCGTCGCGGTAGAACTCGACCGCGAAGGGGCACGGGGCGTCGTCGTGGTGCTCGAGCGCACGGCCCCAACAAAGCTGCTCGGCCTCGAGAACGGTCTCCTCGGTCCAGACGCCACTCGACGGACGGAACACGTCCATGTTTTCGCGCACCACCTGAACGCCGGCGAGGTTTCCGGCGAGCGCCTCGACGAGCAACTCCTCGCGCTCGCTGGGGTGCTCGTACCCCTTCCGGGAGAAGGTGGCCGCCACCCCCTCCTTGGCCTGGGCGACGATCCCCTCGACCTGGCGCACCACATCGGGGTCGCGGCTCACCGCATGAAAGACGCGGTTGGCGAGGGCGTTTTGCTCGGCTTCTTGGGCCGATTCTTGGGCGGTCTCGGTGGGCTTTCGGTTGGGTGGGTCTTGTGGGTCAGTCATGGGTGGGTCCTTCTGGGCACAGTCCGGACAGGGTTGGTTTTCGGGGTAGGCGCGCAGATGCAGGTCGCAGGCACGCCACGCGCAAAGGTCGTGGTCCACGGGGCTACGAGCGCTTGTGGCGTTGGAGCGCCGCCATCGCCTGTTGGCCGAAGTACGAGGTGGCCGTGGAGTCCGCCATTCCATCCCCCCCGTCGCCGAAGGGGTTTTTGAACTTCATGCGGGTCGCGGGGAGAGCCCCAGCCCCCGTGCGCTGGTAGAACCCCTCATCGCGCATCCAGTCCTGGAAAGTAGTGGCCTCGTTGCGCACCCAGTGCTCGCGGTGCTCGAGACAGAGCTTGGCGGCCAGGATCTCCTCTTCGGGGGGCACGGTCCAGTCGTGGAAGTGCATGGCGGCCTCGTCGTCGAGGTCGTAGGCGATCTTCCCGATCTTCTGGGCGGTGGCGGAGTGGCGGTGGGCGAGCAGGTAGCGGTGGCCGGAGAGCCCCCCTTCGACCACCATGCGTCGTTCTCGAAGCCACTGCGCGCGTTGCTCGGGGGTGCAAAAGCGCAGGAGCACCTCCTGGGCCGGGCCGACGACGGCGGGGACCTGACCCGGGCAGCACGGGGTCGGCCGCTTGACGGTGGTGGCCGCACGCTCCCTGGCCGCCCGCTCCCTCCGCTTCCTGTCTTCCTCGGCCTTGCGCTTTTTCTCGGCTTCGGCCTTGCGCTTTTTCTCGGCCTCGGCCTTGCGCTTCTCCTCCTCTTTCCGTTTGGCCTCGGCGGCCTTCTCTCGGCTGCGGCGCTCGGCTTCCTCGGCACGGGCCGTCTTCTCGGCGTCTTCTTTCTCCTGCTTGGCCTGGGCCTGGGCCTCGGGCTTCTGACGGCGATGCTCCGCTTGACGGGCGGCGTAGCCCTCCTTGTCGCGAACGGTGACTTCCGCGGGGATCGCATCGCCGTCGCCCCGGAGCGCCTGGGCGATCCACTTCGCAAAGCCGGGCTCGGCGCTCCCCATCGCGTCGACGCGCCCTTCTTCGTCGATGACGGCCGTCAGGGTGGCGACCCCCGGCTTGAGGCGCCCGATCAGGATCGAGCCCACCTCGAGCAAGGTCGCCTCCAAGGTGACCTCCTGGCGCTTGGGGTCGCCCGTCTCCTTCCAGAGCTTGGCCGAGGCGTGCAGCCACTTCTTCGCGCGGAAGACGTTTTGGCAGTCGCCGAGGACCTCCAGCTCGTAGCGGGTGGGCTCGATGATCGTCATCACCGTGTGCAGGGCGTCGTCGGTGGCGCGGATCCGGACGTCGCCGTTCCAGCTCGGGAAGTACCAGTGCATCTCAGACCTCGTT
>CALJKZ010000165.1 GCA_937983085.1 uncultured Gemmatimonadales bacterium | reverse complement strand
ACAACCCGGTGTGGACGAACCCCGACGGCTTCTCGTGGATCGAGATGCTCACCGACGAACGGCGCATCGGGCAGCACATCGCCATGACGCCCACCTGGAACGAGACGGCCTACTTCGCCGACTACGTCCTTCCCATGGGCCACGGCTCGGAGCGTCACGACCTGACCTCGTACGAGCAGTACGACGGACAGTGGATCGGCTTCCGTCAGCCGGTCCTCCGGGCCGCGCGTGAGCGGTTGGGCGAGACCGTCACCGACACCCGGGACGTGAACCCCGGAGAGGTCTGGGAAGAGAACGAGTTCTGGATGGAGCTCACGTGGCGCATCGACCCCGATGGCTCCTTGGGCATCCGTGAGCACTTCGAATCGCTGGAGCGGCCCGGCGAGAAGATGACCGTCGACGAGTACTACGGGTGGATGTTCGACAACTCGGTGCCCGGACTCCCCGAAGCGGCTGCCGCCGAAGGCATCAGCCCCCTGGAGTACATGCGCCGCTACGGTGCCTTCGAGGTGACGAGCAAGGTCGGCAAGGTCTACGAGCAGCCCGTGCCCGACGACGAGCTCGAAGACGTACGCATCGACGACATGGGACGGGTCTACACCCGGGCGCCGGTGCCGCCGAGCCCCAAGGCTCCGGGCGGGACGAAGATCGACCCCGACCCGGAGGGACGTCGCCGGGTGGGGGTGAGGGTCGACGGGGAGATCGTGAAGGGGTGGCCCACCCCTTCGGGCAAGCTGGAGTTCTGGTCCCGGACGCTGCGCGACTGGGGATGGCCCGAGCTGGCGATCCCGACCTACGTGAAGAGCCATGTCCACCCGGAGAATCTCGAGCCCGACCAGATTCCCCTCATCAGCACGTTCCGTGTTCCGGTCCAGATCCACACCCGGAGCGCCAACGCCAAGTGGCTCGACGAGATCGCCCACACGAATCCTCTCTGGATCCACCCCACCGACGCCCGTCGTCTCGGGGTCGACAAGACCGGGGATCTGGTCCGGGTCGAGACGGAGATCGGGTACTACGTTCTCAAGGCGTGGATCACCGAGGGGATCCGCCCGGGTGTCGTCGCATGCAGCCACCACATGGGGCGGTGGAAGCCCCAGGGGCACCAGGGTCAGCGCATCGGCATGATGACCGTGGCGCTGGCCAACGAGGGGAGTGGCTGGGGGCTCACGCGGGTGGCGGGCACCGGGCCCTTCGAGTCGTCGGACCCGGACACCATGCGCATCTGGTGGACCGATGTCGGTGTGCACCAGAACCTAACCTTCCCGGTACATCCCGATCCGGTGTCGGGCATGCACTGCTGGCACCAGGCCGTGCGGGTCCGGGCGGCCGAGCCCGGCGACGCGTACGGCGACGTGTCCGTAGACACGGCGGCGTCCCGATCCGTGTACGAGCGGTGGTTGACGATGACCCGACCGGCCCACCTCCACTCGCCGGACAAGACCCGTCGACCGTACTGGATGCTCCGCCCCGTGCGGCCGGAGAGGAAGGCGTACGATCTACCGCAGGCTGAAGGGGCCGGTGTTTGAGCCGCCCCAACCCCGGCCTGCACCCGCGGAGCTGATCCGCGGGCTGGCGGTCCTCGCTGAACCGCCCACCCACGAACATCCGCGAATCGTCGAGGCGTTGGGCCTGGGTCCTCCCCCTTCCGCCGTCGAGTATTCGGACCTGTTCCTCTTCCAGCTGTACCCGTACGCGTCGGTACACCTTGGGGCCGAGGGGATGATGGGAGGGGAGGCGCAGGCGCGTGTGGCCGGCTTCTGGCAGGCGCTCGGCTACGAACCTCCGGCCGAGCCCGACCATCTCTCGGCGCTCCTCGGCCTCTACGCCTCGCTGTCGGAGGCCGCGCGGCCCCACGCGAAGCAGGCCGCGGGGCCCACCGCGAAGGAGGGGGCCGGCCCGCAAGACACGACCACCGCCCACCGCCGTCTGGTGGAGCAGAGCGCCCGCGCCCTTCTCGAGGAGCACCTGGCGCCCTGGGTCTTCGCCTTCCTCACGCGGGTGTCCGAACTCTCCGCGGGCGTCTACCGGCGATGGGCAGAGCTGTTGGAGGTGACGCTCCGGGAGGAGCTTCGTCGAGGCGCGGCCGCGACCGACGACACGGCCGCGACCGACGACGCGGCGGCTACCGATGTCCTTCCGCTGCACCTTCGCCTTGCGCCGACCCTACCCGATCCGCGGGAGTCGGGGGCCACGGCCTTCGTTTCGGGCCTCCTCGCCCCGGTTCGGGCAGGCTTCGTCCTCACACGGGCCGATGTCGCCACGATGGCGGCGAGGTGCGACCTGGGCCTGAGGGCGGGGGAGCGCCGATACGCCCTGGAGCACCTCCTGGCCCAGGACGGTCGTGCGGTGCTCGACGCGCTTGCGTCGGAGGCGCGTCGCCAGGGAGACCTGCACGAGGCACGCGCCCCATGGCTCGGGAGCACCGCGACCTTCCTCGCCGGGCGCGCCCATGACTCGGCGTCCCTCCTCCGCAGCCTCGCTGCCGAGGAGCCGGCGGGGGCGGAGGCTGCATCGTGAAGGTCCACCCGCCGGGCCGGATTGCGCGCTCCGACGTCCTCGCCGGGGTCAGCGTCGCCCTCATCCTCGTGCCCCAGTCCATGGCGTACGCAGAACTGGCGGGCCTGCCACCCCACCACGGACTCTACGCCGCGACGTTGCCCCTCATCGCCGCGGCGTTCCTGGCGTCGTCGCCGTACCTGCAGACCGGGCCGGTAGCCCTCACGGGCCTTCTCACCTTCGGTGCCCTGGTGCCGCTGGCGCCGGTGGGGACCGCCGAGTACGCGGCTCTCGCCGCGCTCCTGGCCCTCGTCGTCGGCGTTGCCCGCTTCCTGGTGGGCATGCTCAAGGCCGGGTGGGTCGTCTACTTCATGTCCCACTCCATGATGACCGGGTTCCTGTCGGCGGCGGCGATCCTCATTCTCGCCTCCCAGCTGCCCGGCGCCCTTGGAAGCCCGGCGCCGGTGGACGAGGGAGTCCTCCAGCGGGCGTGGTTCGCCGTGACGCATCCCGAGAGTTGGGAGTGGGCCGCCGTTGGCCTGTCGGCCTTCACCGTGGCCACGGTCATGGGAGCGGCGAGCATCCACCCGCTGGTGCCCGGCGTCCTCATCGCCGCCGGGTTCGGACTGATCTTCTCGGCTGTGACGGGCTACGCCGGAGCCACCGTCGGATCCGTCCCGTCGGGTCTGCCTCCCTTCACCCTCGACCTCCCTTGGTCGCGGCTGCCCTCGCTCATCATTCCGGGCGTGGTCATCTCCATCATCGGATTCGCCGAGGGTGTCTCCATCTCGCGGGTGTTCGCGTCGGAGGAGCGGCAGCACTGGGATGCCGACAAGGAGTTCAAGAGCAAGGGGCTGGCGAACATCGTTGCGGCGTTCAGCGGTGGGCTTCCCGTGGGCGGGTCCCTGTCCCGGACCAGTGTGAACCGGATGGCCGGGGCCAGGAGCCGGTGGAGTGGTCTCATCACGGGCGTGACCGTCCTCTGCTTCCTACCGGTGGCGCCCGTCATGAGCGGCCTACCCCGGGCGGTCCTCTCCGGCATCGTCATCGCCGCCATCTGGAAGGTCATCCGGCCCCGGCAGGTTCTCCGGCTCTGGACGCTGTCGAGGCCGCAGGCCCTCATCGGATGGACGACGTTCGTGGCCACGCTGGCGCTCTCGCCCCACGTGGATCGGGCCGTTCTCATCGGCATTGCCATGTCGGCGGCGGTTCACCTGTGGCGTGAGCTCACCCCCCACGTGACCGCGGAGCGGGAGGGTGACACCCTTGTGGTCGAGCCCAGCGGGGTGCTCTGGTTCGCTTCGGCGCCGGCCATGGAGGACCTCCTCTTCGACCGCCTCGCCGATGAGCCCGACGTGAAACGGGTGGTCATTCGATGTACCGGGCTCGGTCGCATCGACCTCACCGGAGCGTACGTCTTTCACGAGACGCTCGAGCACGCCGAGCGGGCGGGTCTGGAGATTCTCATCGAGGACGTGCCGGACCACGCCGTGGCCCTCTTCCGGTCGGTGGGGGTGCCCATGCACGATCGACCCGATTGGGAAGGACCCCCCGAGCCGTCACCCACCCCTCCGACACCCGCCGGAACCGGATCCACCTCGAACTCGTAGTGTGATGCGGGTCGGGTCTCTACCTTGAGGCACGCCGACCCACACCGTGCGAACGCGACCGAAGCGTCTCTGGAGGATAGAACATGATCGAGCTCATCGCCGCCGGCGCCGTAGGTGTCTACGGCCACATCAAGTCACGGGACTTCGTCGGCCAGAAGCTGCGTTACACGTCGCTGGTGGAGAAGCCCATGCTCGGCGTCTGGGCGGGGGTCGGTACCACCGTGATCATGGCGCCCGTGGTGGCGCTCCTCCCCTTCGTCGGAGCGGGTGCAGCCATCGCCGTCGGCGCGGGCGTGGGCACGGGCGTCGCGCTGGGAGTGAAGGACACGAAGGAGCCTCCCAAGCTCCTCGACGACTGACGTCGTCGCTGGCCCGGTAGGCTCTCTCGACCCGAAGCTCAGCCGGCGAAGCGCTCCTACCGAAGCTCAGCCGCGAGATTGCTCCCTACCTAGGTTCAGCCGCCGAAGCGCTCCAGCAGGGAGCCGAGCTCTTCCCGCTCCGTCTCCGTGAGGGAGCCGTCGTGGAGGGCGTTGGCGAGGATCCCCAGGATGTCGTCCACGGAAGGGAGTCCGTGGACATGGGGGTTGGCCTCGATCCACGCGCGCAGCTCCTTCGCCTCCTCGTCGGACACCGTCCCGTCGGCGACGATGGCCCGAGCGAAGCGCATCATCTCGCGAAGGGCGTCGTTTCTCGCCATGACCGAATCGTCGAGGACCACGGGGCGGCTCCTTTGGAGGGATCTTCGACGCGGCTTCAGGCCCGGGCGACGAAGAGGTCGAACGACTGGAACTTCGGACGCCCGCCCCGGAAAGACAAGGTGGATCTCCTCTCGCGACAAACATATGTTCCCGTTGTGCGCCAACGAGTTCGAGGAGGTGGCCTGGACTTTGCACCCCTCCACGGCCACATGCAACGCGGCTGGTCCGTCGTCCGGGGGGGCGAGGGGCGAGGCCGCGCCAGCGGGCGGAGAAACGATGGATCTTCTCGAGAAGGTGCTCTCGGAGCGGATCGACGAACTCACCGAGGCCGTTCGGGAACAGACGGGGTTGAGCCCATCGGAAGCGAGGAAGCTCGTGGAGGAGGCCGGCGACGATCTCGTGGCGTCGTACCGCTGGCAGGGGGCCGACCTACGTACGTCCCGACTCGACTCTCCCCTCGTGGCCCGGAGCGTCCTGGGCTTCATCCGCGGACGAGCCGTCGCCGAGCGCCTGGGGCTCTCCCAGGGCCGGACATGGGATGGCATCCGGGTCCTGGTGCCCGCGGTCCTCGAGACGGCGGCGCGTCAGCAAGCCCTCGCCGAGGACGTGGCTTCGGGATACGCAGACGGGTCGCCCGCGCACCACTGACGGAGGCCGGACGCCGTCGAGTCCTTGAGAGATGACCGCGGGCGCCTCAGCTTAGCTCCTCGCCGCCCACGCACGGAGCTCACATGCCCACCGACCCCCCCTCGATTCCCCGCCGCGACCTTCTCAAACTGGGTGCGGCGGGCGCCGGCCTCGGCGCCTTCGGAGGCCTTGCTGGACTGACGGCGGACGACGTCGCGGCTCTCCAGGAGCGCCCGTCCCTTGGACCCGCGCCCGAGCGCCTCTTCGCGGCCGAGCCCATGGACGTGGTCCGGATGGGCTTCGTGGGCGTCGGTCTCCAGGGAGGAGCCCACGTCCGCAACTTCCTCCGCATCGAAGGCGTGGAGATTGTCGCCATCGGGGACATCGACGGTGCCCGCGCCGAGGAGGTGGCGGGGTGGGTGGAGGACGACGGTCGGCGCCGGCCCACCCTCTATACGCGGGGTGAGACCGACTTCGTCCGGATGTGCGAAGAGGAAGACCTGGACCTGGTCTTCACGGCGACGCCGTGGGAATGGCACGTCCCGGTCTGTCTCGCGGCCATGGAGAACGGGAAGCACGCGGCGACGGAGGTCCCTGCGGCGTACACCGTCGACGACTGCTGGGCTCTCGTGGAAGCCGCGGAGCGATACGAGAAGCACTGCGTCATGATGGAGAACTGCAACTACGACCGACCGGAGATGATGGTCTTCTCCATGGCCCGGCAGGGGCTCTTCGGCGAGATCCTCCACGCCGAATGCGGCTACCTCCACGACCTCCGGGCCATCAAGTTCGAGGACGACCACGAGGGGCTCTGGCGGAGGGCACACGCCCTCTATCGACGGGGCAACTTCTATCCCACTCACGGCCTGGGTCCCGTGGCCAACGTCATGGACATCAACCGGGGAGATCAGCTCGATTATCTGGTCTCCATGAGCACCCCGGCGCGGGGGCTCGAGCTCTGGGCTCGCGACCACTACCCCGAGGGCCATCCCAAGCGCGCCGAGCAGTACGTCCAGGGCGACGTGAACACCACGATGATCAAGACCGTGCGAGGGCGCACCATCTTCGTCAGCCACGACACGAACCTTCCTCGTCCGTATTCGCGGATCCACATGGTTCAGGGTACGGGAGGCCTCTTCCAGGGCTATCCGAACCGCGTCCACGTGGAGGGCCGCAGCCCGGACCACCGATGGGACGACTGGATGGAGTGGCGCGAGGAGTTCGACCATCCCATCTGGCGGCAACTCGAGGAGGAGTCGGCGGGCGCGGGCCACGGCGGGATGGACTACATCGAGGACTACCAGCTCATCAAGGCGTTGCGGGAAGGCAAGCCCACCGACATGAACGTGTACGACGCGGCCATGCTCTCGGTGATCTGCCCCCTCACCGAGTGGTCGGTGGAGAATCGTTCGCGGCCGGTCGACGTGCCCGACTTCACCCGCGGTCGGTGGGCGGAATGGCCGCGCCTCGAGTTTCTCGGCGCCGAAGTGGGGACGGTCGACCCGGATCGTCCGTGACCCCACCCCTCGTTTCCGACGCCTTGCGCGCGGCCTTCGAGGAGAAGGTCGGAGGGACTCCCACCCACCTCTCCCGAGCTCCCGGGCGGGTCAACCTCATCGGTGAGCATACCGACTACAACGACCTGCCCGTCTTTCCCATGGCGCTGCATCGGGAGGTGCGGATCGCCCTCCGGCCCCGGGACGACGGCACGGTCCTCCTGCACAACACCATCGAGTCCTTTCCGGCCGTCGAGTTCGAGATCGAGCCGGCTATCCCGCCCTACGTTCAGGGGTCGTGGGGCAACTACGTGAAGGCCCCCGCCAGCGAACTCGCCCGCCGCTTCGCCATATGGCGCGGCTTCGAGGGCGTGCTCCACTCGGACGTGCCCGTGGCGTCGGGTCTGTCGTCGTCGTCGGCGGTGGTGAATGCGGTAGGGCTCGCACTGGCCCGCATCAACGAAGTGGGCACAGAATCCCGGAGCTTCGCTGAACTCATGGCCGACGCCGAGCGGTACGTGGGGACGCAGGGAGGGGGCATGGATCAGGCCATCTCCCTGGGCGCTCGCAATCGGCA
>CALJKZ010000164.1 GCA_937983085.1 uncultured Gemmatimonadales bacterium | reverse complement strand
GTCGCACGACCAACGGTTGCAGGAGTCCGTTCTCGCGGATGGAGGCCGCGAGATCCGTCAACTCGGACTCGGTGAAGACCCGGCGTGGCTGCATCGGGTTGGGTACGATGGCTTTCAGCGGGACCGTGCGGATCTCGCTTTGTTGGACTTCCGGCTCGAGGTAGTCCCCGAGGAGTGCGCCCAGCCCTTTGCCCAATCGATCGCGATTCATCCGTCGCTTCCCTTGGAAGGTTGTCGGTCCGCGCGGCTACGACGCTCGATAACCTCTTGTGCCAGAGAGAGATACGCCTGTGCACCACTCGAGAGCACGTCGTAGAGCACGATGGGCTGACCGAAGCTGGGGGCCTCCGCCAACCGTACGTTCCTCGGGATCGCCGACCGGTACACCTTGGGGCCGAAGTACTCCCTCGCCTCCTCTCCCACCTGTGTGTATATGTTGAGGTGATGGTCGTACATCGTCAGCAGAACCCCTTCGATGTCGAGATCGGGGTTCAGCCCACGTTGGACCAGTCGAACCGTGTTGAGAAGCTGGCTCAGTCCTTCGAGAGCGTAGAACTCACACTGGATGGGAATGAGCACCGAGTCCGCCGCCGTCAGGGTATTCACCGTGAGGAGCCCGAGGGAGGGAGGGCAGTCGACGAGGATGAAGTCGTACTGATCGCGGACCGGTTCGAGGGCCTTCCGGAGGATCGTCTCACGGCTGAAAGCCGAGACGAGCTCGATCTCGGCTCCTACCAGGTCCCGTGTCGAGGGGACAACGTCCAGGAGAGGGAAGTGGACTTCCCGGACGGTCGCGTCGGCGACGCCGTGCTGACCGATAAGGACATCATATATGGTGGGTCTCGAGGAACGGTTCTCGATGCCCAGTCCGCTGGTCGCATTTCCCTGGGGGTCGATGTCGAGGATCAGAGTCCGCTTCTCGGCGACTGCCAGCGACGCACCAAGGTTGATGGCCGTGGTAGTCTTGCCGACCCCGCCCTTCTGATTGGCGATGGCGATGACGTGGGACATGCGGCGTGGACTTCTCCCCGAGGAAGCAGAGGTGTTGGCGGCGCAATATATCACAGCCCGTGAGGGCGCGGGAACCGAAGAGACCATCCTTGACCCCCGGGCACCCCCCGTCGACCTTTGCGGTCAAGGGAAGGACCGGGCCGATGGAGCCGAGGACCATCCGTCACTGGGGACGAAGGGGATGCACCGACCATGAGGCGGACATCGAGACGCTGGAGCAGGACCGTTGCACTCGTGGGGACCCTGGTGGCCTTGGCGTGCGGGGGAAGCACCACGGAGGTGGCCACGGATCCGCCAGAGATCCAGCCCTTCGTGGGCCGATGGGACGCCACCGTATTCCGGGTCACCAGCGTCGCCGACACGACGATCGTGGCCGATCTCATCGACATCGGTGGCGATTTCACACTGAACATCGAGCCGAGCGGAACCTATACCGCACAGCTGTCCTTCACCGCCACCGATAGTCTGGGCATCCAGCCCTTCGTCGAGATCGGCCAATTGTCGGTTGCGGGTGGCTTCGCGACGCTGCGACCCACCGTACCTCCGGGCAGCCCCGCCAGTTCGGCCTATACCTTCGTGCGTGACGACTACCTCCGCCTGGAGGGCCCCACGGAGTTCGACTTCAACCTGGATCAGGAGCCCGACCCTGCGCAGCTGCTCACGGAGCTTCAGCGCCGGAACTAGGCTCGTCCAGCTACTCGCCGCTGGCATTGGGCCCCGGTAGCCGGTTGTTTCACGTGAAACGGCGAGCCGGGCCAGGTCGGAGGCACCTTCGAGGGTCAAGCGCGGGCTCCACTGGACGTCTCCGCTGGAGACGCCCCCCGCACGGCGGAAACGAGGCTCCAGGCGCGGGAGAGATACCGCCGCGGAGGCAACGAGCCCCCGGGCAGAAGGGAGTATCGGTCCCGCGCGGAGACGAGACTCCACCGACGTTTCACGTGAAACGAGGCTCCGAGTGGTGGCCCCCTCAGTCTGGGTGTTTCAC
>CALJKZ010000163.1 GCA_937983085.1 uncultured Gemmatimonadales bacterium | reverse complement strand
GGCTGTTCACAACGGCATTCCGCGACGGGCGGTCACAGCGACACCATAAGGCCCGAGGGGCATCCGCGAAATGTCGCTCAACCGCGAGGCCGCAGGCCGTAGAGGAAGCTCTCGGTGTTCCACCGGACGGCGGACATCTCGTTGGCGATGTAATGGGCCACGAGGAGATTGTTCTCCAACTCCTTCCTCACGCCTTCCAGGTCCATGGGCTGGGCCAGATCGTCGGTGGGCTTGTGATAGCGTTCGACGATCCAGCGGTCGAGCTCCGCCTGGGCGTCGACGGCGGGGTCGACGCTGGTCCGTCCCGCCTGGACCCAGATGGCGGCGATTCCCTGCCGGACGAAGGCGTACTGGTCGCTGCGGATGAAGAGATTCTCCTCCGGCGTCGGATCCGGACTCACCGGGGTCCCCGTGCGAGCCACGGCGAAGTCGACGGCCTCCGACAGGTTCGAGTGCTCGTATCCGAAGGCGAGGACATCGGTGGCGTCGGCGATCATCCCCATGACGCCGTCCATGTTCTGGTTGGCGACCACCCGACCCTCCACCGTGGGAAACCGGGCGAAGTACTCCGAGCCCAGGAGGCCCGACTCCTCGGCCGTGACCCAGAGGAAGAGGATGGAGCGGCGGGGAGCGTCCATGCGCGCGAGGGTCGAGGCCAACGTGAGAATGGCGGCCGAGCCCGAGGCGTTGTCCAGCGTTCCGTTGTAGATGGAATCGCCGTCCAAGGGGATCCCCGTCCCCAGGTGGTCCAGGTGGGCGGTGACGACCAGGTGCTCCTCGGCCAACGACGGATCGCTTCCCAGCAGGAGCGCGCCGACGTTCGCGCTTTCGAATTCCTGGTGGTCGAAGCGGGCGCGCAGCACGGCTTCGATGCCGAGGTCCGCGGAGCTGGACTCCCCGTTTCGGGCCCGGGTCTCCGCGTCGTCGAGGTCCAGGCCGGCCCGAGCCATCCACGACGACGCCACGCGCCGGGAGACCACGAGCGAGGCAGCCAGCTCCTCTCCGCTGGAAGCGTCCTCGGCGAAGTCGGGGGGTAGGTAGCCGGTGGGAGGGCGCGACGACAGGCGATTCCCCACGCCGACGGACCGGACCACGATGACACCGGCTGCACCGCGACGAAGGAGTTCGGCATCCCGGGCCTTGGAGCTGGAAAGGACGGTCCGCTCCAAGGAGCCGAACGCGTCGGGGGCGCCATGAAGCACCACAGCCAGCTTCCCCTGCACGTCGATGCCGTCGAAGTCGTCGTAGTCCAGTCCCGGCGCGCTGATGCCGAATCCAGCGAAGACCAGGGGCGCCCGAAGGTCGGTTTCCCGGACCAGGATTCGCGGAGACACGGTGAAGTCCGCTTCGAATACCAGGGCTTCACCACCCACCGAGAGGGAAACCGAGCCGGGGACGACCTGCGACCTGCGGAACTGGATCGGCTGGAGGTACGATCCGTCCGCGCCGCCGGGCTCCAACCCCAGCGCCCGTGCCTGGTCCACCAGATACGCGGCGGCAGCATCGTATCCCGCGGTGCCCGGTCGACGGCCTGCCATCTCGTCGCTGGAAAGAGCCTCCTGATGGGCCAGGAACGTCTCGAGGGAGAGGCTGTCGACAGCTGCTTCCAGGGTCAGCGGCTCCCTCTCGCCGGCGCACGCGACGGCAAGAGGCAGGAGGATCAGCGGTAGACGAGCCGACCAGGCGCGTCGCGAGACGTTCGATGTCATTCCGGGAGTGGTGGTGAGGGTGCGCGTGGGCGAAGGCGCCAAGGTAGGTCGGTGGAGCGCGTCCGGACCAGTTGACAGGAACTCCGCCTGCCACGATCTCGTGTCATGCCGCAAACCCCCAGGACGACACCGTTTCACGCCCGCGTGGCGCCGCTCAAGCAGACGGGGATCTGGAAGCACTGGTCCGGCTATCTGGTCCCGCCCAGCTATCACTTCTCGCTGAACCACGAGTACTACGCCATCCGCAACGCGGCGGCGCTTCTCGACACGTCGCCGCTCTTCAAATACCGCATCTCGGGATCCGGGGCCGAGGCCTTCCTCTGCCACGTCCTGGCTCGCGATGTACGGGCGTGCCGTCCGGGTCGGGCCCAATACACGTGCTGGTGTGACGAGCGCGGCTTCGTCCTCCAGGACGGTGTCATTCTCCACGTGAAGGAAGGGGAGTACTGGCTCACCGCGGCGGAGCCGACTTTGCGCTACTTCAGGAACGTCGCGCGAGCCATCGGATCCGCGGTCGAGATCGAGGATGTCTCCCTGGACTACGGCATCTTGGCGCTGCAGGGCCCGCGTGCCCACGACGTGCTATCACGACTCACCGACGACGCTACCCCGTTGCGCTTCTTCGGGGCGTGCTCCACGCGAATCGCCGGGTGCGACGTCATGATCTCCCGGACCGGCTACACCGGAGACCTGGGCTACGAGCTGTGGATCGCCTCGCCCGACGCCGAGACCGTCTGGGACGCCCTCATGTCGGAGGGTGGGGACTACAACCTGACCCCCATGGGCACGACGCCTCTCAAGATGGCCCGCATGGAAGCCGGGCTCCTCCTGATGGGAGTCGACTTCCAGATGTCGCGCTTCGCCTGGGTGGACGAGGAGCGCGATACGCCCCTCGAGCTGGGGTGGTCCTGGATGTTTCGGAAGCTCGATTCCGACGACCGCGACTTCATCGGGCGTAGTGCCATCCAGCGAGAGATGGAGGGCCGCACCAGCCGGTGGAAGACTGTGGGGCTCGCCGTGGACTGGGACGAATACGAGGCCGTTCACACCGAGGTGGGTCTGCTGCCGCCGAGGCACGAGATCTACCGGGAGACCACCATGAGCGTGTACCGCCGCGGCGACATCGAGTGGGACTACGCGGGGTACTCGACCAGCTTCGCGACGTCGTCGTTGCTCCGAAAGCCGTTGGCCATCGCCAAGGTACCCCTCGATCTATCCGAGCCCGGAGCCGAGGTCGACCTCGAGCTGTCGGTGCTCCACCGGCCCCGGACCGTTTTGGCCCGGGTCGAGCGGCTTCCCTTCTTCGACCCTCCGAGGAAAACCGCGGCCATGGGAGGCGACTCGTGAGCACCACGGATCGCTTCGACGCCATCGTCGTGGGGGGAGGGCACAACGGCCTGGTGAATGCTGCGTACCTGGCCAAGGCAGGCCTGAAGACGCTCGTGTTGGAGCAGCGGCACGTCGTGGGCGGCGCGGCCGTCACCGAAGAGCTGGTTCCCGGCTTCCGCTTCACGACGTTCTCGTACGCCCTGAGTCTCCTGCGCCCCGAGATCGTCCAGGAGCTGGATCTCGTCCGCCACGGGCTGATGGTCCTGCCCATGGCCAATACGTTCCAGCCCGGCTACGGCGGGGAGTACCTCTTTCTGGGAGCCGACGGCCACACCAACTACCACGAGATCGCCCGGCACTCGGTGGAGGACGCCGAGGCGGCCCGGGAGCTCAGCCACGGGGTGGCCCGGGCGGCCCGGGCGCTCAAGCCGTGGATGGACCGGCTCCCCCCCACCCCCATGAGCGGCCAGCCGGAGGATCCGGCCGCCATCGACGAATTGAAGGCGTACATGGCGGGCCTGGATCCGGAGGTGCGCAGCCTTCTCGAGTCCTTCGCCGAGCGCAGCACGGCCGAGATCCTGGACGAGTACTTCGAGCACGATCTGGTGAAGGCTCTCTATGCATCCAGTGGGATCATCGGGAGCCGGTGTGGCCCTAGGAGCAAGGAGTCGGGCCTGGTCTGGCTCTTCCACAAGATGGGCGACTACGACGGCGTTCCCGGTGCCTGGGGGTTCCATAAGAACGGCAACGGCGGGTTCACTCAGGTCCTCGCCCGGGCGGTGGAGGCGTCCGGTGGATCCATTCGCACCGATGCGCCCGTCGAGGCCGTCCGCTACGACGACGGCAAGGCCGTAGGCGTGACGCTGGCCGACGGCACGCGCGTCGATGCCGACCTCGTGGTGAGCGCCCTGGATCCGCGTCGGACGTTCCTCGGACTCGTCGATCCGGGTGACCTCCCCACCGATCTGGTGCGCCATATCGAGGGCTTCAAGTTCCAGGGCACCGCGGCCAAGGTGAACTTCGCCCTCGACGGACTGCCCCAGTTCCCGGGGCTCGAGGGTCGTGAGGATATCTACCGCGGCTTCACCAACATCGGCCCCTCCATCGACTACCTGGAGGAGGCCTTCGCGGACTGCGTGGAAGGACGCTACAGTCGACGCCCCTTTATCGACTGCTGCGTCCAGTCCACCCTGGATCCCGACATGAGCCCGCCGGGCAAGCACATCATGTCCTGCTTCGTCATGTACGCGCCGTACCACCTCGCCGACGGCGATTGGGACTCGGAGCGGGAAGGTCTGGGCGACACGGTGCAGGAGACCGTGGAGGAGTTCTTCCCCGGCTTCGGAGATCTGGTCCTGCACCGGGAGATCGTCACGCCCCTCGACATCGAACGGACCATCGGGCTCAGCGAAGGCAACATCTTCGCTGGGGAGCTCTTCGAGTCGCAGCTCTTCTTCAACCGGCCGGCGCCCGGGTGGAATCAGTACCGGACGCCCATCGAAGGGTACTACCAGTGCGGGTCGGGCACGCATCCGGGAGGGTGCGTGTCGGGTGGGCCGGGTCGGTTGGCGGCGCGGCGGATCCTGGCGGATCGGGGGCTGGGCTCGTGACGGGCGCACGGAGCGTAGGCCGCCGTCCGGTCGGCGCGGGTCGTGACCTCCACCGGTTGGTCGGCGTCCTCTGGATGCTGATGGCAACCATCTTCGCCGCTTGCGACGGGCCCGCCGGTGACGTCGTCACCGATGCGACGCCCGAACTCGCCTCCTTCGAGGTGGTGAGCGACGGCCACCCTCTCACCGTGTGGGCGCGGGTCCCCGCACAGCCCACTCAGGTCGTCCTCCTCCTCCATGGTCGGACGTGGAGCATTCTTCCCGACTTCGACCTGGCCACCGGGGGGCAGCCGTCGTTGATGGAGTTCCTCGCGAGCGAGGGTGTGGCGGTGTACGGGCTGGACGCTCGCGGCTACGGCGCCACTCCCCGCGACGGGACGGGCTGGCTCGAACCCGACCGGATGGCCGAGGATGCACGATCCGTCCTCGAATGGCTCCGCGACACACACCCGGACCTCGGATCGCCCGTGGTCCTCGGCTGGTCGTACGGCTCCGCGGTGGGCCATCTCACGGCCCAACGCTGGCCCGAGTTGGTGAGCGGGGTCTCGCTCTACGGATACTTCAAGGACCCGGCCCAGGCCTATCCGGTCTCTTCGGCTTCCGGGGAGCCGGCTCGGGCGCCGACGACCCGAGAGGCCGCGCTCAGCGACTTCATCACGCCGGGGAGCATCGACTCGACGGACATCGAACGGTTCGTGGAGGCAGCGCTACGCGCGGACCCCGTCCGCGTGGACATCCGAAACGCCCACCACCTCAACGCCCTCAGCCCCGATTCCCTTACCGTTCCCACACAGATCCTCCAGGGCGAGCTCGATCCCATCGCGCCCACCCCGGTGCAGGAGCGGCTGTTCCAGGGACTCGGGACTCCCCACAAGGAGTGGATCGTTCTGCCCGGGTGCGACCACGCGGCGCATCTCGAGGTCTGCAAGGAACGCTTCGAGAGCGCGTTCCTGCGGTTCGTCAGGGAGGTGGGGTAGGGGACGGCGTCAGCCCCCGTCTGTGTTCACCAACAGGTCGAGAAGACGACCGTTCCCGTCGACGTCGAGGAACGTGTCCCACTCGAGGAAGTAGCCCTCGGGATCGTAGGCGACGAAGACGCTGACCCGTCCGCTCTCGTCGGTCAGGTCGGGGGTCCGTAGTTCGATTCCCAACTGTCGAGCACGGTCGAGCCACGCACCCACGTCATCGGTGAAGAAGCTCACCGTGACGGCCTTCTCTTCCGTGGCTGTGTGGAGGCCACGCGTCCCGTCCACGGGTCCGATGAATCCGGTGGGCGAAGCCTGATAGACTTTCGCCCATCCCTGATCCACCATGAGGTCCACGCCGAGCGTCGACTCCCAGAACTCCTGGATGGCGGGAATGTCGTCGTAGTAGAGCCAGAGGACCGTCGCCTGGACGCGGAGTTCGCTCGGCCGCGGGGTGTCTCCGAAGGGCCCCAGGGGCTCGATGGCGTTCAACACCGGCATGAGGAGGGTGTTCTCCTCGTGAGGGTTGAAGCGCTCGAACTCCAGGTAGTAGCCCTCGGGATCGATGGCGACGAAACCGTCGTGGGGTTGGTTCTCACGGCGATTGTACGGACCGCGCATCGCGCCACCCTCGGACACGAGGGAGTCGTGCCACCCGTCGACCTCTTCGGTGACGATGGCCAGCGTCACGGACTTGGGCTCCTCCGACGAGTGCATTCCGCTCTCTTCGTCGACGAGCGTCAGGTACGACGTCGGCGCCACCCTGAGGATCTTGGCGAAGCCGTAGTCGACGACCGTCTCGAATCCCAGGATCCGCGAGTAGAAGTCGTGGGCCGCCTCGACGTCCGCGTAATAGTAGAAGGCATTGGAGGCCTGGATGCCGGGCACGCGCTCGGTGGTCATCGCCTCACCCTCCGCCCCGCCGGTCGGCGCGCGATCCGCTTCCCGTTCACCGCCACAGGCCGCGAGCGCGAAACAAAGGATGGCTGGGACACATCGAGGTCCCATCAGCTCACCGGCCTGCCCTTGGGCATGATCTTCACCGCCCACAGCCCCGAGTTCATGTCCGAGAAGAAGACGTGACCCTTGTACGGCTGCGGTCCCCACACGCTGACCTGGTTCGGGTAATAGCCGGCCGGGTCTTGTGACTTGTAGACGGCGATCTCCCGACCCTGGTCGAAGAGGTTGCCCATGAGCTCGCCGGACACGTCCACCACGCGCAGTCCACCTTTGTAGTAGGCCTGGTACAGCTTGTCGTCCTCGACCCAGCTGTTGTGGGTCCCGGCCTCGGGGATCTCGTAGCGGGCGACGTCCTTCGGGTTCTCGGGGTCGGTGAAGTCGATGATGTGGAGGTAGCCGTCCATGCGTCCCTGGACGCCGCCCTCTCCGGTGGCCGGATCGTAGGGCTGGTTGTCGGTGCCCTCGCCGGCCCACGCGCGACCGCGTCCGCCGCCCATCTCGTCACCGAGGAAGAGGTAGAACTTCCCGGTGGACTCCTGGTGGTAGGGGAAGGCCGCGTGCGTGGCACCCACCGGGTAGGGGACGGCGGTGACGAAGACGGGATTCTCGATGCTGCCGCCCCATCGCCCGTTGCCGACATCCACCACCACCACGCCGGTCTGCCACTCCGACGAATAGGCGACGCCGTCGTGCACCCAGACATCGTGGATGCGGCTGTCGGGGTGGTTGTACTCGCTGACGAACTGCGGGTCGTAGGGGTCGCGAACGTCGATGATGACGTACTTGTCTCCGCCGGCCAGGGCGAAGAGGTAGTCGTCGGTGGCGAACATGTTGTGGACGCCGCCGGTGACCCCGTTGGAGTCGAAGGTCGAGGCGATGACCGGGTTGGCGGGGTCGGCCATGTCCAGGATCACCACGCCGTTGCGCCGGTTGGACGCGCCCTCCCTGGAGAGCGCCGCGTACCGGCCGTTGGGCGACACCTTCACGTCGTTGACGGTGCGGGCGTCCACCTGGAGGGAATCGACCTTGAGGATGCTGGCCGGGTCGGTGACGTCCCAGAAGTACGCCCAGCCGTCGGATGCCCACGTGCCGGTGATGGCGTAGTCGCGCCCGTCCACTCCCTCGAAGACCCACAGGTCCGAAGTATGTCGATCGGTGACCGAGCCCCGGCCCTGGAGCTCCACCTCCTGGACCGCCTCCCGGCCGTGGACCTGGACGGTGTGCCGCGCCGTCAGGGGGCCGGAGAGCGCGAGGACGGTGTAGCGCCCCGGCACCTCGGCCACGAAGGCGCCGTCGTCGACGATGGCCGCGGCGCCCGGGGCCTTGATGGAGTCGTCGGGAACGAAGGTGTACGCCCACGTCACGGGAAGCCCGTCGATGGCGCCCGAGGGACCGCGAGCCGTGGCGCTGAAGCGGAGGACGTCGCCGGTCCGGGCCTCGGCCGCGCCACCGTCGATGCTGAGCTCACGGGCGGGGAAGGCCCCCACGTCGTACGAGGTGGTCGCGGCCACCTCGCCGTCGATTCGCGCGGAGATGGTGACGGCGCCCGAGGCCACGGCCTCCACCGTTCCGTAGCGATCCACCGTGGCGACCCCGGGATCGGAGCTGGACCACTCGACGGCTAGCTCGGGGCGCGTGGTGCCGTCGGCGTGGTACGCCACGGGCTCGTGGGTGAGGATGGTGCCGACGTACAGCCGTTGGCCCGACGGATTCAACTCCACGCGAGCCACGGCGGGCCACGCCACGTTCACCGGAACGGTCAGAGCCGGGGGCGCGGCCTCACCGGCCGCGGTGACCACGGCCGTCGCCACGACCTCGAACTCCCCGGCCCGGTACGCCTGGAGTCGGCCGTCGCGATACCGCAGGGCTTCGCGGGGCGCGGCCACGCGCACGTCCATCGCCACGGTCTCACCGGCCGCATCGACCACACGGAAGGTGAGCGCCATCGAGGTACCGGCCTGGAGCGCCGGCGCCGCGGGCTCGGCGACGATGCGTAGACCCGTGTCCTGGGCTGCGAGGGGATGGGACGCCGGGAGGGCCAGTGCGACCAGGGCGCCGAGGGCGAGGGTCGTGGGGAGGGAGCGCGAACGGTTCATCGGAGGGCGTGTGCTTTTGCTGGGCGGTGGCGCGGGACGTGAGGCTGGGATCGTAAAGCC
>CALJKZ010000162.1 GCA_937983085.1 uncultured Gemmatimonadales bacterium | reverse complement strand
GTGCGGCTGGACGTGGCCCGCCTCCAGGGCCTCCACGAGGGCCACCGGTACCGTCGCTGCGCTCATGGTCCCGTACGTCTCCACGGTGAGCATGACGCGCTCCATGGGAATCCCGGCGTACTTCGCGACGGACTCGATGATGCGGAGGTTGGCCTGGTGGGGGACCACGAGTCCGATGTCGTCGGGGCCGAGACCAGAGCGCGCCATGACCTTCTCCGATGCACCCGCCATGGCCTTCACCGCGCGCTTGAAGATCTGTTGCCCGTCGAAGTCCCAGAAGGTGTCGCCGAGGGTGATCCCCAGTCCGGCATAGCCGCAGCCGAAGCCACGTACGCGCAGGGTGTGGCGGGCGTCGGCGTCGCACCCCAGGACGCTGTCCAGCACCCCCTCCTCTTCGTGCGTGGCCTGGAGTACGACGGCGGCGGCGCCGTCTCCGAAGAGGACCGCCACGCTACGGTTGTCCCAGTCCATGTACCGGCTGATGAGCTCCACGCCGATGACCACCGCGTTCCGCACCGCTCCGGTCCGGATCATTCCCGCTCCCGCCACGAGGCCGTAGCAGAAGCTGGTGCAGGCCGTATTGAGATCCATGGATGCCGCATCGGTGGCGCCCAGGGAAACCTGGACGCCCGAGGCGCTGTTGGGACACAACTCGTCGTTGCTCACCCCTCCGTAGATGATGAGGTCGACCTCGGAAGGATCCAGGCCCGCGCACGCCAGGGCACGCTTGGCGGCAAGGGTAGCCATCTCGGTGGCCGACACGTGGGAGATCCGACGCTCCTTCATTCCCGTTCGCGACGTGATCCATTCGTCCGACGTGTCGAGGAAGGTGGACAGGTCGTCGTTGCTGAGCACCGCAGGGGGCATGCACTTGCCCCAGCCGGTGATGGTGGCGTAGGTGGGTGTCTGCATCCGTGGCATCGCAAAGGGGAGACGGGCATGAAAGGATATCGACACGCGCCTAGCCGCGCTTACCTCCGGCGTCGGGCCGGTCCGCTCCCGCTCATCGCGGTTGCAGGCCTGCTCCTCGCGACGGGGGCGTGCGCGTCCGACGCCGATGCGCCCGAGGAGGTCGCCTCCATGCCCTCCGATACTCCTCTGCTGCACCACGCCGGCCTGAACTCGCTCGACGCCGAGGCGGCGGTGGACTGGTACCTCCGTCTGTGGCCCGCCGCAGACCGAGGCTCCTTCGCCGGACGGCCCGCCGTGATGGCCGAGATGCATCTGGTCATCCAGGAGGTGGAGCAGGCGCCGGCGGGCGCCTTCGATCCCGACGTGGGCCGGCCGGCCGAACAGAGCGCCTTTTGGCACATCGGAGCCTTCGCGAACACGACGGACCACGATCAGGAGCTGGGCGCCATCGGTGTGGGCCACCTGCCTCTCTACGTCGCACCCGACGACGACCAGGGCGTATGGCGGTCGGGCCTCGCGCCCTATCCGGGGGTGGCCACTGCGGAGCAGATGGCGGTCCTCGAGTCCGACGGTGAGCCCCGGCCGGGGGGGTTCAGCTACGTCCTCGGCCCTGACGGCGCACTCTTCGAGCTCACTGGGGGACCGAGGACGAATCCGGCGCTGGCACACGTGCACTTCTTCCACGAGCAGCCCATGTGCGCTGCCAATTGGTATGTGGACCACCTGGGGATGTCACTCCCACCCGTTCGTGACGAGGATGGCACCGAGTCCACTCGGCCACCCCACGAGCCGTGCGCGGCAGAGCCGGGTGCACCGGGATGGCCGTCTCTCGAGCGCGCGGGGACGATCCGGGCGCCTCGGGCGTCTGTGGTCCACGGCAACGGGTCGATGTCCTTCTATCCACGGCAGTGCCACGGGGAGCGATGCGGCGCTCCTCAGCCCCTCGTCCCGTCCCGTGGTCAGGTCCTCGACCACGTCGGGTTTCGCGTCGCCGATCTGGACGCGTGGGCTGCCTGGCTCGACTCGAGGGGTGTGGTGATCCTCGAGGAACCTCACGACATCCCGGAGGGCCGTGCCCTCATGATCGAAGGACCGGACCGACTCGCCATCGAACTCGTGGAAGTGCGGCAGTAGACCATGTGGCGTAGACGGGCACCGCGACGGGCCCCGCTGCGGAGCGGAGCATCGCCGGGATCGAAAGAGACTCGTGACGGGGCTGGCCGCGCGCTGGACCCTCCCGTACTCTCCGTGGCGAGCGGGGAGTCGGCGACTCCCGCCTATGCCTTCGATTCGACGACGAGGACGAGTGGGGATGCGAGAGATGAGTACGGAGCAGGCGGTGCGCCGGGCTCCTTTTGTTCTGATGATGGCCATCGGCATGGGCGCCTCCGGCGCTGACGCCACGGCCCAAACCGACGCCTACCGCGACTACGACGCCTTCCAGCGAGAGGTGCGTTCGGTGGTCGATGGCTCCGCCGCCGCCACCCTGCGCTCCCTGGGGACGTCGGTGGAGGGTCGGGACGTCTGGCTGGTCCAGATTGCCGATCCCGCGGGCCCGCCGGTGGACGACCGACCGGGCGTCCTGGTGGTGGGGACCCTCTCCGCGGATCACCTGCTGGGTAGCCACCTCGCCGTGGAAGCGATCCGGCACCTGGCCGCCGGTACGTCCGAAGCCGACTTGACCAAGAACGTCTTCTACGTCGTTCCGCGCCTGAATCCGGATGGCGCCGAGGCCGCCTTCGGCGAGGTCCTCGCCGGCCGCCGCGGCAACGCGACTCCCTACGACGACGACAACGACGGCCGCACCGACGAGGACGGACCCGACGACCTGAATGGTGACGATGCCATCACCCTCATGCGTGTCGCCGACGTCCGAGGCGACTTCATGGTCCATCCCAACGAGCCCCGGCTCATGAAGCGGGCGGACAGGGCCGCCGGGGAGCGGGGAACCCACACCCTGTATCTCGAGGGGACCGACGCGGACGGGGACGGCTTCTTCAACGAGGACCCCGACCAGGGCGTCGACCTCGACCGCAACTTCCAGCACGCGTATCCCTACTGGGAAGCCGATGCGGGAGTGAACATGGTGAGCGAGCCCGAATCCAGGGCCCTCATGGACTTCGTGCTGGGCCAGAAGAACATCGCCGCCATCGTCACCTTCGGTCACTCCGACAACCTGGTGACTCCGCCGAGTGGCGGAGGATCGTTGGCCGACGAGGTCATGCCCGAGCTCGACGCTTTCGCTCTCGAATCCCTGGATGACGTCTTCGAGGTCGGGGTCTATCCGGTCCCCTTCACGCCTGGACTGAATCTCCGAGGCGCCCAGCCTGGCCAGGACAACGACCCGAACCAGGGACGGCGCCCTGCCATGACCGTGAACGGTGCGGACAGGGAGTACTTCGTCGCCGTATCCGATGCCTACGAGGAGCTGACCGGCATCGACGAGGTGGCGCTGAACCGAGAGGCCGAGGGCGCCTTCTTCCAGTACGGGTACTTTCAGTTCGGTGTGCCGTCGTTCAGCACCCCGGGCTGGGGATTGCCCGCCCCGGGGGAGGACGTCGACGTGCCGTCGTCCGGGGACGCCAGGCTGCTCGCCGCCTACGAGGGCGCCGGCCTGGACGTCTTCGCCGATTGGACCGCGGTCCAGCACCCCGACCTCGGCTCCGTCGAGGTCGGTGGGTTCCGACCCTACGCCCTCACGCTCCCGCCGGCGGACATGCTGGACGAGTTGGGCCGCAACAA